>CAYVRL010000410.1:0-2559 GCA_964454065.1 uncultured Planctomycetales bacterium
CATACCGAGCAGCCCTCCTCGCAGAAGGGGCAGCGCGCATCCAGCTCGAAACCTGGCTCCACGAAAGGGAAGAAACCGGGTCGAAGACGAGTTTCCAGTTCCCGGCCGAAGACCCCCCGAAGGAGGCTGCGCATCCCGTGGAGCAGATGGCCCACCCCGACGCCGCGATCCACCACCAGCCCCTCCATTTGGTGGAAAGTGTGGTCATGGGTGGCATCCTGGGTTTCCTGGCGAAAGACCCGGCCGGGTGCGATCACCCGCAGCGGAGCACCGAAACGCCGCAGGGCCCGAATCTGGACCGGGGAAGTGTGGGTGCGCATGCACCGGCGAACCGGAGAATCGGAATCGTCCGCCAGCCAAAGGGTGTCGTGGGATTCTCTTGCCGGGTGATCCGAAGGAATGTTCAGAGCGTCGAAGTTGTGCTCCTCGCTCTCGACCTCGGGGCCGTCCATGACCACGAAACCCATGGAAGTGAAGAGATCCTCCAGTTCCCGGCCGACCAAGCCGATCGGATGGAGGCCGCCGCGCGGAGCCGGGGGACCGGGGAGGGTGGGATCGAAGCCCACGCCGGAGAATTCGCGGTGCAGGGCGTCCTCGCGAAGTTCGGACCTCCTGGCCTCGAGGGCCGCGCGCAAACGGTCCTTGACCTGGTTGGCGAGCTTGCCCACCACGGGCCTCTCTTCCCGCGGAAGGGCGCCGAGGCCCTTGAGCAGGACCGTCAGGGAACCCTTGCGGCCCAACAGGGAGACCTCCAGCGCTCGCAGGGCATCCTCCGTAGAGGCCTCCGCGAGGGCCTTGAGCCCCTCCTGCTCGAGCCCCTCGAGGCGCTCGCGCATCGCGGCGCCTAGGCGGCGAGGGCTTCCCGGGCCTTCTCGACCACCGCGGAGAAGGCGGCGGGATCATGGAAGGCCAGCTCCGAGAGGGCCTTCCGATCCAGATCCAGACCGGCGCGGCGCACCCCATTCATGAAACGGCTATAGCTCATGCCATGGCAGCGGGCGGCCGCATTGATCCGTTGGATCCACAGACGACGGAAGACGCGCTTGCGCTGGCGCCGGTCGCGGAAGGCGAACATCCCGGCGCGCAGCAAGGTCTCCTTGACGGTCCGGATCAGCTTGCGCCGGGCCCCCCAGTTGCCCTTGGCGCGGCGCATCAGTCGGCGCCGCCGACGCAGACGGGGAACGACGTTGCGGGTACGAGTCATCTTCGGTCCTCCCCGGGGCTAGGCGTGAATCAGTTCGCGCATGTTCTTCGCGAACTTGCCGACCACCACGGTGCTACGACGCAGCTTGCGACGTCGAGCGGCGGTCTTCGGAGAGAGGAGGTGACCGGTCGCCATGTGGTGACGGAGAACCTTGCCGGTTTTCGTCACCTTCATCCGTTTGCTGACCGCTTTTTTCGTCTTCTGCTTGGGCACTGCTGTTGCAAGTGGCTTGGGTCCAAGGAAATGGGCCGCTCATCATAGCGCCGGGGAGACTCAGGTCAAGGCCGGACTCAGGGACTCTTCTTGCCCAGCAGGATGTTCATCCGCCGCCCTTCCATGCGGGGGGTGCGCTCCACCCGGGCGATCTCGGAGAGGGCCTCGACCACTCTCTCGAGTACCGCCCGACCCAGCCCCTGATACGCCATCTCACGGCCTCGGAAGAGACAGGTGACCTGCACCTTGTGGCCGGCCTCCAGGAACTCCTCGGCCTTCCGGATCTTGATGTCCAAATCATGGACGTCGATCTTGGGGCGTACCCGGATCTCCTTGAGAACCGCGGATGGGCTCTTCGAGCGGCTCTTCTTCTTCTTCTGTTCGTACTTGAAGCGCCCGTAATCGAGGATCTTGCACACCGGAGGACGAGCATTGGGAGCCACTTCCACGAGGTCCAGGCCCGCCGCTTCCGCTTGGCGCAAAGCCTCGACCGTGGGAGTGACGCCGATCTGTTCGCCTTCCGGGCCGATCAGGAAGATCTCCCGGATGCGGATCCTGCGATTGACGCGATAGCGCTCCTTTTCGGGGGGAGCAAAACGAGAACGTCTCCTTCGTGACGCGATGGTGAGTTACCTCGGGATGGGTCCAATGGACGGGAAAGGGAGGCGCAAGCTCACGAGAGTCGTGATCCTTGCGGGTCGGCGGTCGGCTGGGAGAGCGCGACCAGTCCGAGTTCGGCGATCTGCTCCGGATCCACCGGAGCGGGGGCGCCAGTCAACGGACAGGCACCGGAGGAGGTCTTCGGGAAAGCGATGACGTCCCGGATCGAGGGAGCGCCGAAGAGCAAGGCATAGAACCGATCCAGCCCGATGGCGAATCCGGCGTGCGGAGGGGGACCGTAGCGGAAGGCCTCGAGCAAGAAGGAGAAGCGGCGTCGGGCCTCCTCGGGATCCAGACCGATCGCTTCGAAGACCGCCTCCTGCAGGTCTCGGCGGTGGATCCGTACCGAACCGGAGCCCAGTTCCACGCCGTTCAAGACCAGATCGTAAGCGCGGGAACGGATCCCCTCGCGACCGCCGACCAGCAGGGCCTCCAGGTCGTCGGGATGCGGAGCCGTGAAAGGATGATGAGCAGGCTTCCAG
>CAYVRL010000411.1:0-2555 GCA_964454065.1 uncultured Planctomycetales bacterium
CCGCGCCAAGGAGGCACGAAAGCGGTCGATCTCCACCAGATCGATTCCCAGCCCGGGCAGATCGGGCGACGCCATGAAAGGAGGATAGCAGCGGTGGTCTTACCGCTTCCGCCTGGGATAATGACTCCGCCGATGCACGACTCCATCCTCGACGGCCTGAACGAGGCCCAACGGCGGGCCGCCAGCCATCCCGGCGGGCCGCTCCTGATCCTGGCCGGGGCCGGGACGGGCAAGACCCGAACCATCACCCGGCGCATGGCCTGGTTGGTGCGTGGCCAGGGAGTGCCGTCGTCTCGGATCCTGGGAATCACCTTCACCAACAAAGCGGCGCGGGAAATGCGTCAGAGGATCCGGGCCTGGGTTCCCGACACGGGCCTGTGGGTGGGCACCTTCCACGCCACGTGCGCGCGGATGTTGCGGATGGATCCGGAACCGGTGGGGCGCACGCGCAACTTCACCATCCTGGACGAGGACGATCGCAAGCGCCTGTTCCGGCGCCTGATCAAGGACCTGGGTTGGGATTCCGCGGTCTTCAAACCGCGCTCGTTCCAGACCATCGTCAGCAACTGGAAACGGCGTCGAATGGGCCCAGAGGCCGCTGCCGAAGAAGCGGCCCTCTTCGGGTTGAAGGAGGAACGCGCGGCGAAGGTCTATGCCGAGTACGCACGGACCCTCGACAAACAGGACTCCCTGGATTTCGACGATCTGCTGTGGAAGGGCTTGGAACTCGTGGAGTGGGATTCGCGCGGCCCGAGGCGCTGGGCGCAGCGTTTCGACCACGTCCTGGTGGACGAATACCAGGACACGAACGAACTCCAGTACCTCTTCGTGCGGAAGCTGGCCGAGGCCACCGGCAATCTGGCGGTCTGCGGGGATCCGGACCAAGCGATCTACCGCTGGCGGGGCGCGGACATCCGCAACATCCTCCGCTTCGAGGAGGATTTCCCCGGCACCGAAGTCGTGCGTTTGGAGCGCAACTACCGTTCGGTGGCGAACGTGCTCGCGGCTGCCCAAGGGGTGATCCGCCACAACCGCGAACGCAAGGAAAAGGATCTGTATACCGACCGCGAGGCCGGTCTGCCGCTCACGGTGCAGGATAGCCCCGACGAGGAGATGGAGGCCCTGACGGTCGGGCAGCGGGTGGCGGGTTGGATTCGGGAGGGGGATTCCCCGCGCGAGTTGGCCGTCTTCTATCGCACCAATGCCTGTTCGCGGGCTCTGGAAGCCGCCTTCACCCGCCTGCAGATTCCCTATCAGGTGGTGGGTGGATTGAGTTTCTTCGAACGGCGCGAGATCAAGGATGTCCTCGCCTATGGACGCATGATCGTGAATCCTCGTGATGACGTGGCCGTCGAGCGGATCATCAACGTGCCTCCGCGGGGGATCGGGGCGACCACCTTGGCGCGGGTGCGGGCGCAGGCCGGGGAGTTCCGGGAATCCCTCCTTCGAGTGCTGCGTCGCCCCGAGGTCCGCGAGGGCCTCGGAACCCGAGCGAAGAAGGCCCTGGGTTCCTTCCTCGCCCTCCACGCGCGATTGAGCGATCACGTGGACAGCGCGGAGGAGGCCTTGCGGAACGTCCTCGACCGGACGAGTTATCGCCGGTATGCCGAGGCCCTGGGCGACACCGAGGACGTGGACCGGCTGGAGAACCTGGATGAACTCCTGGCCTTCGCCGCCGAGTACGACGAACGCAGTGGCGGCGGACTCCGGGGCTTCCTGGAGGAGGTTTCGCTGCTCACCGATCAGGATCGCTGGGAGGAAGGCGCACAGCGGGTTTCCCTGATGACCGTACATACCGCCAAGGGTTTGGAATTCGACCGGGTCGCGGTCGTGGGTCTGGAGGAGGGCTTGTTCCCCCACGCCCGGGCCCTGGAGGATCCGGACGGGTTGGAGGAGGAACGGCGACTCTTCTACGTCGCCTTGACTCGTGCCCGGCTGGAGCTCTTCCTCTCCTTCTCGCGGATGCGCTTTCGGACCGGAGCTCCTGGCCCCCAAGCACCGTCCCGTTTCCTGGACGAGTTGCCCCAGGACCTGCTGGTTGGCGAGAGCATGGAGGAAGCCCTGCCGGAAATCGTTCCCGGGGTCGGCGGCGGCGGTGGTGGCGGTGGGGGGGGCGGAAGGGATGCCGGGATCAGTGATTTCGCCCCTCGGGACACCGTGTTGCACCGCCAGTTCGGAATCGGCACCGTGGAAAGGGTCCTCGGGAAGGGAATCAATCAGCGCGTGATCGTACGCTTCGAGGAGGAGGACGACGTGCGCCACCTGCTGGTCGCGTATGCCCCGCTGGAGAAGATCGAATGATGGCTGCCATCCGTGAACGGGCGCTCGAGATGCTGGTGACGGTTTTCGGGCTGGGTTACGCGCCCTGGGCCTCGGGCACCTTCGGTACCCTGGCCGGGGTCGCGGTGGCCGCATTGTTGGGAAGTGCTTGGCCCGAGAACTACCTTCCCCTGGTGCTGGGAGCGGCGCTCGTCTGCTGTCTACTCGGTGCTGGGGCCGGGGATTGGGCAGAACATCGCTTCGGGCGCAAGGACCCCGGCGAATACGTGCTGGAC
>CAYVRL010000412.1:0-2550 GCA_964454065.1 uncultured Planctomycetales bacterium
CCCAACGCGGGGATTTCGTCCCCGATGACGTACCCTTCTAGGGAACCGGTGGCGGCTCTCCGCGTCCTATTCTTCGCAGCGCTCCGCGAGCGCGTTGGCTGCAGCGAGTTCGATCTGGAACTTCCCCCCGGTTCCACGGTCGCCGACGTGCGCCGCGCGCTCGAGGAGCGTTTTCCGGCCTTGGAGAGCCAGGTCTACCGCTGTGCCCTGGAGGCCGCCTACGTCGGGGATACGGATTCCCTTCCCGAGTCCGGAGAGCTGGCCCTGGTTCCGCCGGTCTCGGGGGGATGAGCGTTCCTCCGTGCTGTTCCGTACGCCTCGTCGAGGGACCGGTGGACGGCGCCTGGGCTCGGGGACGCGTGGCTGGTCCGGATGCGGGTTGTACGGTCCTCTTCCTCGGCACGGTCCGGAACCGGGCTCGTGGGCGTGAGGTCCTTCGTCTGGAATACCAGGCCTATCCGCGTATGGTCCAGGCCGAACTGAATCGGATCGCCGTCGAACTCGGAGCCCGCCACGACGTCCTTCGCTTCGCCGTGGAACACGCCACGGGGGCCGTGCCGGTCGGCGCTTGCTCGGTCGCGGTCGCGGTCGCGGCCGCCCATCGGGCCCCTGCCTGGGCCGCGGCCGCCGAGTTCCTGGACCAGCTCAAGGTTCGGGTTCCGATCTGGAAGAAGGAATGCTATTCGGATGGTTCCGTCTGGGTCGGAAGTGGCTCCTGAGTCCGTGTCCATGCTGGAAATCCACGAGATCCCGGTCACTCCCTTCCTTCAGAACTGCACTCTATTGATCTGCCGCGAAAGCGGTGCGGCCGCGGTGTGCGACTGCGGGGAGGCGGCCCCGGTACTCGCCCGCGCGAAGGATCTGGGGGTGGAGATCACCCTGGTGCTCGCCACCCACGGCCACCTGGACCACATCGGCGGCACCGAGGAACTCCTCCGCGCCACCGGGGCCCCCTTCCTCTTTCCCACGGGGGACGATTTCCTGCGCCTCTCCCTCCCCGAACAGGCGCGACTCTATGGCTGGGGGCCGGTGCGAGTCCCCGAAGTCTCGGCGGATCTCGTGGTGGGGAAAGCGGTGCGCATCGGCGCGGTGGATCTGGAAGTCCGCCACTGCCCCGGCCATACCCCTGGGCACATGGTCCTCTACGATGCCGACGGCGGACAGGTGATCGCCGGGGACGTGCTCTTCGCGGGCTCGGTGGGCCGAACCGATTTCCCGCGCGGCTCCTGGGAACAGCTCGAACATTCGATCCGCACGCAGCTCTACACCCTGCCTCCCGAGACGGTGGTGCACTGTGGGCACGGGCCGTCCACCACCATCGGCAGGGAAGCCGCCACCAATCCTTTCGTTCGCGCTTGAGCCCCCGCCGTTAAGCTGAGCCGCCGATGGAACGCGAAACCCTGGAAACCGATGTCCTGGTGGTGGGGGCGGGACCCGCCGGACTGGCTTTCGCCATCCAACTCGCCCGTCTCTGCAAGGAAGACGGCCTCGAGAAATCGATCCTGGTCATCGACAAGGCGGCCGAACTCGGTCGCCATCAGTTGAGCGGCGCGGTGGTGGATCCTCACGGCGTGTTGGAACTCTTCCCTCATGCTCGTGAGGAGGGCTTTCCGATCCAGGCCGAGGTGGGGGAGGACGCACTCTGGAAGCTGGGGCCGCGCGGGAAGAAGGTCTTCCGCGGCGCTCTCTGCCCCCCACCCTTCCGCAACGAGGGCAACTGGATCGTGGCGCTCTCGGAGGTCGTTCCCTGGATGGCGGCCCGTGCCGAGGAACTGGGGGTCGAGGTCTATCCCGGTTTCGCCGCGGCCGAAGTGGTGGAGGATTCCCAGGGTGCCGTGATCGGTGTCCGCACGGTGGATCAAGGGAGGGACAAGAACGGGGCCGAGAAGAGCAATTTCCAACCCGGAATGGAGATCCGAGCCCTCGTCACGGTGTTCGCCGAGGGCCCGCGCGGCTCGCTGGCCAAGCAACTCATTCGGAGCAAGGGTCTGGACGCGGGTCGCAGTCCCCAGCTCTTCGGGGTCGGGGTCAAGGAACTCTGGGAAGTCCCCGATTCCCATCCCGGGCGGGTGATCCACACCGCGGGCTGGCCATTGCGCGGCATCTATGGGGGAGGGTGGATCTATGGTCTGCCCGAGAACCGTCTTTCCATCGGCTTCGTCGTCGGCATGGATCACGGAGATCCTTCCTTCGACTATCACGCCGCGATGCAGATCTGGAAATCGCATCCCGCCGTTCGAGCCCTCCTGGAAGGCGGCAAACTCCTTTCCTACGGGGCCAAGACCGTTCCCGAAGGTGGTCTGCTGGCGATGCCGCGCCTCTGCGGGGATGGTTTTCTCCTCCTGGGTGATAGCGCCGGTTTCTTGAACGCGCAGCGTCTGAAGGGCATCCATCTGGCCCTGAAATCGGGCATGCTCGCGGCCGCGCCGGCGTTGCGCGCCCTCCAGGAGGGCGAGGCCAGCGCCGAACTCCTGGAGGCCTATCCGCAAGCCTTCCGGGATTCCTGGGCCCATCGGGAGCTGTGGAAGGTCCGCAACTTCCGCCAGGCCT
>CAYVRL010000413.1:0-2529 GCA_964454065.1 uncultured Planctomycetales bacterium
GGACGTGTGCTCTTCCGATCTCCCGGGAGCTGCAAGTGGAGGAGGGGATGCAAGTCATCGACTGGGAGAAAGGACCGGTCCGGGCCCGTCGCGGCGAGTTCCAGCGCACGGAAGAGGGGCTGGAACGAGCGACCTTGCTCGAATCCGAGCATTTCGATGTGCTGGCGTTGCGCTCCGTGCCTTCCTTCACCCGACCGGCGGTTCCCCGCGCGCGGGTGATCGCGGTGGTGGGAGGAAGCGCTCGGCTGGAGTCCACGTCCCGTGGTTTCGCCCCGATGGACCTGGCTCGTGGTGATGTCCTCCTGCTGCCCGCCCTGCTCGGCCCCTTGCGCTTCCACCCTGGCCAGCCCGGGGTGGAGATCCTGGAGGCCACCGCGCGATGAGTCGGCGCCGCCGTCCCGCGGGGGCGCGCCGCAAGCATCCCTCCGGCCACCCCGGCCGCGGCGAGCCCAGGGTCAGCCCGGCCCAGCGGCGTCGGGCCCACGGCGCGGTGGCCGCGACCAGCAGCCCCGGGGAAGGGGTTCGGCCCACCCGCGGCACGGTCCGAATCAACCGCTGGCTCGCGGAACGGGGCGTGGCCTCGCGCCGCCGCTGCGACCAGTTGGTCCAGGAGGGTTCGGTCGCGGTGAATGGGCGGATCGTTCTCGAACCCGGCTACCAGATCGCTCCCGAAGACCGGGTCACCGTGGACGGCAAGCCGGTCCGAGACATTCCGCGCCTCTACTACTTGTTCTACAAACCCAAGGGCGTGTTGTGCACCGATGATCCCCGCGAAGGCCGTACTCGAGTCTGTGATCTCGTGGCGCCGTTGGTGGCGGGCCGGGTCTACACCGTCGGGCGTCTGGACGAGTCCTCCGAAGGGCTCCTGCTCCTCACCAACGACGGCGATTTCGCTCAACTCGTCGCTCATCCCCGGCACGGAATCCCCAAGACCTACGTGGTCCAGACTTCCGGCCCGCTGGACGCGGATTCCCTGCGGCGGATTCGCTCCGGGGTCTGGATCGCCGACGGGAAGGTCCGTCCCGAGCGGGTCCGCCTCCTCCATGGCGGCGCCCGCGGTGCCGCGGTGGAAGTGGTCCTTCGCGAAGGCCGCAACCGGGAGATCCGCCGTCTCTTCGCCCGCGTCGGGGTGGGGGTGAAGGCCCTGAAGCGGGTGCGGATCGGCGAAATCGGGGTCAAGGGTCTGCGGCGCGGCACCCTCCGCCCCCTCACCCGAGCCGAGCGAGACGGTCTCGTGGCGCTCGCTCGTCTCCTCCCTTCCTCTCCGCGCCGTTCGGATCGAAGACCAGCCTGATGTTTCGTTTCGAATCCGTGATCCGCGATCCCGTTCATGGGGACATCCCCCTGACCCGTGAGGAACTCCGCATTCTCGACACGCGGGAAATGCAGCGTTTACGCAATGTCCGCCAGCTCGGCACGGCCTATCTGGTCTACCCCGGCGCCCAGCACTCGCGGTTCGAGCACTCGGTCGGAACCGCGCATCTCGCCAGCCGGATGATCCGAGAGATCAACCATCTCCGCGATCGCGACGGCGCCTCCCATGGCGGATACGACCACGAAGAGGAGCGAGTGGTGCGCCTCGCGGCCCTGGTCCACGATGCGACCCATCTGCCCTTCGGGCACAACATCGAGGACCAGACCGGGCTCCTCCCCCGTCACGACACCCCGGAACGCTTCCTCGCTCTCTTCAGCGATCGCAGCGAACTCGGCCGCGCCTTGCGTGACACCGGTCTGCGCGACGAGGTCCTCGGGATCCTGGCTCCCGAGTCCCTCCCGGCCTCCCGGCGCCCTCCGGATCACTGGCGTTCCCTGGTCAGCGGTACCATCGACGCCGACATGCTCGACTACCTGGCGCGGGATGCCCATGCCACGGGCCTCCGTCTCCAGTACGACCCGCGCATCTTCTCGATGTTCCGGGTGGAGCGTCGCAGCCAGCGGCTCTACGTGGAACTCGCCAGTCACGGCTATCTCAAGGAAGCGCGCTTGAGTGAAATCCTCCGCTGTCTGGAGGCCCGCTACTTCTTCAGCGAGCGGGTCTACTACCACCACGCCAAGATCAGCTCCGGTGCCCTGGTGGCCAAGGCGGTGGAGATCGCCCTCCTCCACGGCGCCCTGGACTTCGAACGGCTTCAGCGTTCCACCGATGCGGGTCTGCTCGATTTCCTGGACCGAGTACGGATCCCCGACCCCGCCGCCTCCCGCCGCCTCCATCTCTACGTGGAGGCCTATCGAAGCCGCCGCTTGCCCAAACGGGCCGCGGTCTACCCGCTCTACGCCAACCGTGAGGCCCAGGCCGGGTTCATCGGCCGCTTCTTCGGTGCCGGCAGCGCCGAGGAGCGTCGCCAGGTCGAGGACCGTCTGAGCGAAGCCCTCCACGCGGCCACCGGCCGAGAGATTCCGGTGCTGCTCTACTGCCCCGCGGGCCACATGCAGCTCAAGTCGGCCCGGCTCCTGGTCCATTGGCCCGGGGAGGAGGAACTTCGCCCGCTCAGCTTCCATTCCGAGGAAGTTCCCCGCATCGCCGACCTG
>CAYVRL010000414.1:0-2528 GCA_964454065.1 uncultured Planctomycetales bacterium
ACCGAATAACGATAACCGGCGAACTGGCGGGTGGGAGGGATGCCGAGCATCGCGGAGCGGATCAGCAGCACCGGGCCGTCGTAACGACGGCCGTTGTAGGTGACGACGGTGCCCCACTCGGAAGCCAAGCGCCAGAACTCTTGGAGGATCTCGCGTTCGTTGCCGCGATAGACGCGGGTCTCGGGCACCTCGGAAAAGGACTCCCAGTGACAGCCGCTGCCGTGCACCAGAACCGCTCCGGAGTCCTTCTCCAAATTCCACATACCGATCGCGACCACCCGACCGAGTCCACGGACCAGGGCCAGGCGGTGCCGAATCGATTCCTGGTCGCTGCGTTCGGGACGCCGCTGGAGCAGGTAGTGACGCGTGGCCTCGTCCACCTCCTCCCACTCGAGGCCCGCGACCTCGATGTCGAAGGCCACCACCGGCGCGCGCAAGTCGCCGCCGGAGCCGCTCTTCATTCCCCGCTCCTGGATTCGTCCGCACCCCCGTCGGTCCTTCGGTCCCCCTCGTGGACGGTCAGGACCGGACAGTCGGCGCTGCGCACGACCTTCTCGGCGGTGGAACCGATCAGCAGGTGGGCGAGGCCCCCGCGGCCATGGGTGCCGAGCACGATCACCCCGCAGTCGAATTCCTCCGCGGCTGCGACGATGGCCTGCCAGGGCCGGCTCCCCTCGACGAGATGGGCTTCGACCTCGGCGCCCAGGGCACGGAGTTCCTCCGCGGCCTTGCCCAGAGCCTCCTGGGCGCCGTTGCGGAATTCCTCGCGGTATTTTCCCAGGTCCAGGGCCTCGGCGGGCATGTAACCACTCAAAGCCGGGGCCGCGGCGACCACATCGGCTTCGAAGACGTGGATCAGGATCACCTTGCCCCCACTCTGGCGGGCGAGTTGCGCCGCCCAGCGGTAGGCGAGCCGGGCCTGGTCGGAGAAGTCGGTGGAGAGCAGGATGCGTCGGAACATGGCGGTCACTGGTCGGTGTCGTCGCCACCCGCGTAGCCCAGGCCTTCGATGAGGCTTTCCTGGAACTCGCGGTTGGCATCCGGAGTCGGCACACGGGGAGGGGTCGGGGGGCGGAAGCCGGCCGCGTAGTCGAAAGGCGGCAGGACGGGGTGGTCGGCCCGCCAGGCGGCGCTCATGAACCGGCGCAGGGAATGGCCGTGAGCGTGCTGCGCGGGGGAAAGGCCGAGCCAATCCAAGAGGGTCGGGGTGATGTCCAGGATGCCGCCGAGCCGCCGGGTCCCATGGGGCAGCATGCCCCGGGTCGCGATGTCGGGGCCGGCGAGGATCAAGATGCCGTCGGGGGCGTCTTCATGGGCACCGGATTGGATGTTGCGAGGATCGTCGAGGTTGGCGGCGTGCATCCCGTGGTCGGAGAGAACCATGATGCGGGCGTCCTTCGGCGCCGCGGCGACCAGCTCACCCAGCCAGCGGTCACAGACCTCGTATGTCTTGCGGATCCGGTCGTGGAGCCGCGCCACTCGATCGGGGGGGACCTGATAGTGGAAGGCACCCGGTTGGTGGTAGCGCCAGAAGAAATGGCCGGCGACGTCGGGCAGCCCGATGTAGACCATGTTCAGTTCGGAGGCACCCGCGGACAGTTCCTTGCGAGTCACCGCGACGTGGGTGGCGTCGCCCCGGTAGGCGACGCGAAAGAGTACGTCCCGGTCGAAGGCGAACTTCCAAGCGGGGGTATGGGGGAGTTTCCCGAAATCGGCGACGAACTGCCGTTCCACCGGTCCGCCGGGGCGGCCGTCGGCAAAGAGGGGGAGCAGGGATTCCTGCAACTCGGGAGGCCAGGTGAGTTCGGGCAAGCCGTGTTCCCAGACCCCTGGTTTCCAGAGGATCCTGCCCTGGACCTGGGCCGCGTAACTGGCCACGATCCGCCCGTGGGGTACCTGCTCGGCCGGCCAACTCACCCACCAGGCCACCGAAAGCACGCTGCGACCGTGCTCGCCCGCCATGTTCCAGATCGCGGGCACCCGCCTGGTATTGGAGGTGTAGGGCAGCCCCAGACGCCCCTGGGCATCGATCACCGCGAAGTTCTGGATCCCGTGTTCTTCCCGGGTACGGCCCGTGGCGATCGAAGTCCAGACCACCGGGGAGAAGGTCGGCAACATCGTGGCCAGGGAACCACCCACCCCACGTTCGACCAAGGCCTTGAAATGGGGCGCGAGGCCCTCCTCCATCAGGGGCTCCAGCACGCTCCAGTCCATCCCATCCATGCCCACGACCAGCACGGGCGCATCGATCGGCTCCACCGGAGGCCCCGATTCCGTGGACCCGGAGGGACTACAGCCCACGACGAGAACCAGGAAGAGGGGCAGGATGAGACGCAGGAGGATCACGACCGCCCGATTCTACGGAGTCTGGCCTCACCGAGTGGAGGTCCAAGACTCCGACTCGCGTTACCCGGCGGGACGAATTCCGTCTGCTCCGTGCGGGGAGACTCCGGGGTACCCCCAGGGCAGGAGTGGAGGCCCGAAGGTACTCGCGGTGTGCGATCGAGGGAAAGGAAGCCCACGATCCC
>CAYVRL010000415.1:0-2511 GCA_964454065.1 uncultured Planctomycetales bacterium
AGGTTCCCTTGATCGTGGACGTCGAAAGCGGCGTCAATGACATGCTGGATCGGGACGGCTCCCGCACCCCGATCCAGTTCCACATCTCGAACGACCATGACCAGCATCCGATCGACGCGCAGATCGTTCAAGCGGCGACGAAATGGAAGCGCATGGCGCTGGCCGAGTTCGAGATGGAGCCGGGCGAGGGCCTGTGCACGGACATGCGGGCGGTCCGAAAGGATTATTTCCTGGACCATGACCACAGCGCCTACGTGGATCAGTGGGATTGGGAACAGGCGATCCTTCCCGAACAGCGTCGGCTGTCCTATCTCCACGATGTGGTCGAGAGGATCTGGACGGTCTTCAAGGAAACGGAACGGCTCCTCCACGAGCAGTTCCCGGCCCTGGAGGAGGATCGTTATCCAGACCTCCCGGATGAGCTGACTTTCCTGCATGCGGAGGACCTCTACGAAATGTACCCGGATCTCCCGCGCAAGGAACGCGAGAGCAAGATCCTCGAGGAGCACGGAGCCGTCTTCCTCTACGGAATCGGGTGGCCGCTTCCCAACGGCTACCCGCACGAAATGCGTGCCGCCGACTACGACGACTGGAGTACCGAGGTCCGCTCGGCGGACGGTCGACCGATGCACGGATTGAACGGAGACATCCTGGTCTGGAACCCGGTCACCAAACGCCGCCACGAGCTTTCCTCCATGGGAATCCGGGTGGATGCGGAGAGCTTGCGCCGCCAGCTCGAGATGGCCGACCAGCTCGACTTCCTGGATTTCCCCTACCACAGGGCCATTCTTGAGGGAAGCGTGCCTCTCAGTATCGGCGGCGGGATCGGTCAGTCCCGGACCATGATGCTGCTCCTTCACACGGCTCATCTCGGGGAAGTCAGCGTGACCGTCTGGCCGAAGGTCCTGAAGGAAATGTGCGCCCGGCGGAACATTCATGTGCTGGAATAGGAACCCGCTGAGGGTCCCCTAACCGGGGCCGCTGGAGTTGCCCTTTCGGGGCGGCGCGAACGCTAACTTCGCGCCGCCCCGTCCGTATGCTGCGCATCATGATTTCGGCCCTCTTCGCCGCCTCCCTGGCCCTGCTCGCTCAGGGTCTTCCCGCGGAACAGGAATTCGCCGCCCACTACGGCGAGCGATGGACTCCCGAAGCGCGGGTCTACCAGCTCGCCGGGCCCGCCGTGGTCAGTATCGACATCAGCGGGGATATTCTTCGGCGGGTGGGTTTCGGCCAGGTTCAGCGTCGGCACGGCTTGATCGGCCAGGGCACCGGAGTGGTCATCGACGCCAGTGGACTGGTCATCACCAATTCCCACGTGGCGGTCCCCGATGAGCCGGGAGTGGATCCGAAGTCCATCACCATCCAGGTCTCCTTCGCCGAGCGCTTCGGAGGGCGTAGCTATGCCGCCACCGTACTCTCCATCGACCGCCAGTGGGATCTCGCCCTATTGAAGATCGAAGGGAAAGGACCCTTTCACACCATTCCTCTCGGCCGTAGCGATGATCTGCTACCCGGCGAGCGGGTCGTCACCATTGGTACCCCGTATGGGAACCAGCATTCCGTGACTTCGGGGATCCTCTCCGGCATGGCGCGGGACATCGAGGTCACTCCTCCCGGAGGTGGGAAGCCGGTCCAGATTTCCGGCTTGCTCCAGACCGATGCGCCGATCAACCCTGGGAACTCGGGGGGCCCGCTCCTCAACGTGTACGGCCAGCTGATCGGCATCAACTCCGCCACCATGCTGGCCGCGGACGGAATCGGCTTCGCGATCCCCGTGGACCGGGTCCGCGAGATCCTCGATAGCCGTCTCCTGGACGTCGGCCACTCTCAGCGCTTCTGGGCGGGTATGACCGTGGTCGACGGCGGAGGAGAAGCCCTGCCCAAGGTGACTTGCGTGCATCCGCGGGGCCCTGCCAGGGCCGCCCAGATCGAGGTCGGTGACCGCATCGTTTCGGTGGACGGTCAACCGGTTCACGCGGTGGGTGACTATGCGACCCTCCTCCTTCCCCATCGGGCGGGAGACACCGTTCGCCTGGGACTGCGCTCCCCGGATGGCAAGAAACGCACGGTCCAGCTCCGTTTATTGCCTCCCGAGGACCGGGATACGATCGGTCTCCTGGGGTTCGATGCCCGAAGGGAGTGGATCAATTACCGGAGCGACGGTTGGATCCAGCGCCTCCCGGTGCTGCGCATCACCAAGGTCTACCCCGGTACCGGTGCGGCCGATCTGGGGCTGAAACCCGGGGACGTGGTCGTCGCAGTCCGGGTCAAGGAAGGCAGTGGGCGAGAAAGTGATTGGGTTCCGGTCCGTACCCTCGACTCCCTGGCGGCTCTCGTTCGGAGTCCTGATTTCGCCCTGGACGGAGAGAACCTTTGGGTCCTGCGCCGGGACGAGAGTTTCCGGGGGCATCTGGCGTTCGACGATCCCGAGATTTGTTGCAGGGAGTCCAACATGTGAAACTGGCCCCCTTCGGTGGACCTTCCTGAGCCGAAACGGCCCCCCTCCTTCCC
>CAYVRL010000416.1:0-2501 GCA_964454065.1 uncultured Planctomycetales bacterium
CCGATGTTCCGGTGATCCCAGAGCCGCAGTCCCGCGGCACTCTGCCCCGCCGCGAGGAGGACCGCAGGATCGTTCTCCAAACGAAGGCCACATTCTTCGCGGAGCACCCGTCGCGCGGCGGGACTGTAGCACAGGGAGACCTCGACCCCGGCTTCCACCAGGGCCTGGAGACTGCGCAGCGCATAGAGCGCGCCGCTCGCACCGCAAACACCGAGAAAGACCTTGCGCGGGGGCGTGTTCACAGGATCAGGAAGGCATCGTAAGCGGCGTGGGCGTAGGCGACGACCGCGAGTCCGCGAAATCCGTACAGGAGGCCCAGCAGGACTCCGGCCAGGAAGCGGAACACGAGGATCCCGGTACCGAGCCCCTGGGGATCCCCGATTCCATGGGCCAGCGCGAAGGCCAGGGAGGAGAGGACGAGGGCTCCCCCACTCCCCAGGGTCGCGGCCGCCGATTCCCAACCGAGACCCTGGAAGAAGGAGCGCAGGAGGATGGCCAAGCCCCCCAGCAGGAGAGCCCGGAACAAGAGTTCCTCGTAGAGTCCGGCCCCGGCCGCCAGGGCCAGACGAACCCGGAAACCGCCCGCCAGCGGATCCAGGAGCAAGGGCCCCGAAGGAAGGGGCAGATGGGAGGTCAAGAAGAGCAGCGCGGGCCCGAGTGCGAGGCCCCAGAACACACCCTCCAGGATCGCCCCGCCAGCGGCGAACTGCCAGGGGATCTCCAGCCGCCGGATCCGTCCGAGGGCCCACAACAGGGAGCAAAGGAGGAGGGAACCGAGCACCCAGACGGCCGCGGGACCCAACCGGGAGAGGATCCCCAGCACGAAACTGAAGGCTCCGCCCCGGGCATCCGGAAAGCCCGCGAGATGCAGGAGGGCCAGGGGGAGCAAGAGGATCAGGGTCACCGCCGGATCCCGTCCACCGCCGCGCAGGGGAGAGAAGGCGCCGCGGCTCATTCCCGCAAGGCCTCAGCCGTCGAGGGCAGACGCCCGAGCAGGAGACGGGCCACTCCGCCGGTCAGCCCTTCGTCCTCCACCTCCTGGAATCCAGCGGCCACCATCCAGGTCCCGAACTCCGACGGACTCGCAAAGCTCTGGACACTGGCCGGCAGGTACGCATAGGCGCCGGTGCGGCCCGCCCGGGTCAAACGGGCGATCCGCGGAAGCACGTGATGGAAGTAGGTCTCGAAGAGGCGCCGCCACAGGCGATTCCGGATCGGGAAGAACTCCAGGACCGCAAGCCGTCCTCCGGGACGCAGGACCCGGGCACACTCCCCGAGAGCCTGGCGGGGATCCTCCACGTTGCGGATCCCGAAGGCGACCGTGATGCCATCGAAGGAATGATCGGGGAAAGGCAAGCACTGGGCATCCCCCCGCACCCAGGAAACCGAACGACCGAGGCGAGCCGCCTTGTTCCTGGCCAGAGGGAGCATGGGGCCAGCGAAGTCCAAGCCGGTGAGCGAAGCGCCGCTCGCCGCCAGCGCCAGGGTCAAATCACCGGTCCCGCAGCAAAGATCCAGGAAGTGCTCTCCCGGGAGCGGAGCCAGCCGCCGCACCGCATGCCTGCGCCAGCGGCGGTCGATGCCGAAGGACAAGACGCGGTTCAGGAAATCGTACTGCGGAGCGATCTCCGCGAACATTTCCTGGACTTCGGGACCGGGCGGCGCGGCCATGGAAAGGGGATTATCCTCCAGCCCCACCGCGGGGCCAACTCGGACGAAGAGGAAGCCCAGGCCTTCCAAGGAGAAGGGGCGGATCGAGGTGGATCCGCCCCTTCTTCGAAGATCCGGGAGGAAAGGTCTATTCCCTCCAGTAGTGGCATAGGACCTGGACGCCCGGGACGGAGATGGAGGGCACGAATTGGGTGCCCGTGGTCAGATTGATGACGTCCAGTTTGCCGTTGGACGTGGCGACGAAGAGGAAGCGAGGCGTACTGACGGGCACGAACCCCCCACCGACGGGACGGACCAAGGCCTTCCCACTGTGGGCGATGGTTCGACTGCCCACGTAGGAGGAGGTGGCCGTCGTGATTTCCCCCAGGTTGCTCAGATCGTCCACCGCGAGGTCGACGATCGAGGAAGAGCTGAAGACCCCGACGTACTCGCGGTTGATCGTGAACTCCTTGGAGCGGAAGTTCGGATCGGGGACGAAACCGTTCAGGACCAAGGACCGGGTTCCGAACGGGGCATCCTTCAAGTGCAGGTCCGCGACCGCACCCTGGCCGTTCTTCCGGTACGCGATGTAGACCGAGTGGAAGAGGCTGTTGGGGTTCGGTTGTACGGCCATGGGATTGGGGAAACCCGACTGGCCCTCCAGAGCGGGGATCCCGATGAAGGTGTCGTAACCGATCCCCTGGACTCCATCCGGCCCGGACTCGAAGATCGTCGTCTTCCCGTCCTCGGAAACCACGTAGGCGTAGTAGAGACCGGTCTGGAAGCCGAAGGCGGTACCCCGGTCGGTGACCGCCACGAATCGAGGCGCCGCGACGCCGGGAATGATCTTC
>CAYVRL010000417.1:0-2493 GCA_964454065.1 uncultured Planctomycetales bacterium
ATCTCCGAGGACCTCGAGGCGGTGGAACGCACCGTGCAGCGGGTCGCGGGGATGGCCACCGAGCTGGTGGAATTCGTAAGGGGCGGCAACGTGGCCCTGGAACTGGAAGCCCGTTCCCTGAACCGTTTCGCCGCGCAAGTGGTTCAGGATGCGCGCCCTCCCCTCGAGGATCTCGGGATCTCCCTCGACTTCGAGGAAAACGCGGAAGACCTGAAGGTGATGCTCGATTCCAATCGGATGGCCCGCGTGGTCGAGAACTTGATCAACAATGCCCGCGACGCCCTGGCCCAGGATCCGGAGCGGAAGGATGCTCGGATCCACGTGGAGATCCGCCGTGGGGAAGGAAGCGGGCAGGCGATCCTGCGTGTCGCGGACAACGGACCAGGCATTCCCGAGGACATTCGGGACCGGATCTTCCAGGCCTTCGCCACTTCCGGGAAGAAGAATGGAACCGGTCTCGGGCTCTCCATCGTCCGCAACCTCGTCACCGCCCATGGTGGGACCATCGAGATCGAGGACTCCCCTCCCGAGGGCGGAGCCGCCTTCCGGATCACCCTACCGGTCCGGAGAGCGGAAGAGGATCAGGGCGAGAGAGGAAGTTTGGAGGCCGCTTGACCCAGGCGAGGGGATCAAGCCCGCACGATGTCCAGGAACAGGCAGTGCCCCGTGGCATCCCGCGTCACCTTCTTGGAAGCAGCCCCCTCGACCTCGCTGGCGAGGTCGAGCATGCTGTCCTCCTCCCGGTAGACCAGTTGCCAGGCGGTGCCGAACTCCATCAGCCAGGAGCTGTCCGCGACCCTTTCCAGATTGCCGATGAGCAGTCTGCCCCCCGGCGCCAAGGTCTGGGCGAGAGTGGTCACCAGGCGGCGCGCGAGCGGCTGCAGGATGTAATCGAAGAGTCCCATCGAGTACACGAGGTCCAGATTCCGCAGCACGGTCTCGACCAGTTGGGTCTCCTCTCCCCTCTTGGGAGCGATGATCTGGCGCAAGGAGAAATGCAGACAGTGGAGTTGGATCGGCAGCGGAGCGGCCGGATGGTTCTGGATGATCCGGGTCAACTCCTGCTGACAGCGATCCAGGGCTTCGGCATCCTGATCGATCAGCAGGATCTCGAGCGGTTGATCCAAACCTTCGATCCCCCGCAACAGGTAACGGAGCTCGATCGCGGGGCCGCAGGCCAGGGAAGCGATGCGCAGGGGCCGACCTTGGGCGAGGAGCTCGGCGGCCGCGTCGTGGGCGGTGAAGCCGCGCTGGACGATGGTGCGCCCGAGGGAATAGTTCTGGGCCACGTGGTGGAGGAAACGAGCGTAGAGGCTGTCACCCTCCAGTTCCTCGGCCTGGCCCAACTCCATCAAGCGGTAGTCCCCGGCATAGCCGCGGGGCTTCTCGTAAGCCCGACCGTGCATCGGACAGACGTGCAGGGTCTGCATCAACTGGCGCTGGGCGTAGCGCAAGCCGATCTTCACGAGTTCGGGACCGTAGTGGTGGGTCATCCGCTCGAGCTTCTCGCAGAGCGCGCGATAAGGGGGATTCCAGCGCCTGTAGAACTGCTCGCAGACCGCTCGACAACGGCGTGGATCCCGCCACCAGCCCTCGCGGCCCCCGGAGATCTCGATCTCCGCCATCACGACACGGGCGCGCTCGAGCATCTGATAGAGCATCGCCACGCCGGCCCGCCATTCGATCGGCAGGAGTTCGTTCTCCCTTTCGATCTGATCCAGTTCACTCTCCAGACGCTGCTCGATCAGGCGGTCCCGGATCCGCAACTCGGCGACGTCCAACAAACCGCGCGTGAACTGGATTCCGAGCCTCAGTTCAGGACGTTCCACGAGGTGGACGATTCGCCCTTCGCCGTGGAAGACCGAGGAATCCTGGTACTGGAGTTCCAGATCCTCGACCAGCTCCCCCACCAGCGGCCCATCGCCCTCGATCGGCCGCAGCGGTTGCAGGCCGAGGCCCGTCGGTGCCAGATCCAGGACCCGACAGCGGTGCTTCTGCCCGCGCAGGGTGAAGCTGCACGTCGTCGGTCGGCCGAGCTCCTCGGCGCGCAGGCGTTCGGGGCGGAACCGGAAGCGACTGGAAGCGCCTTCCAGTTCGGCGTGAACGGCTCCATCGTGGTTGGTCGTGCTTTGTTCGTTACCCATCACATCAGGCATGGAACCCGCGCGCGGCGGGGTGGGGATGCGGACACCTCCGGGGGATGGAGATCGTCATGCGACGACCGGATGGGGCCGGGTGCGAGGAAGGATCGAGGTGGCCCACGATGGCAGGGGGAAGCGGACGGCTGCGGGCCCAACCGCCCTTCTGAAAGTAGAGGAAGAGGGGGCTCCTTGCAAGCGGATCCCTCGGCGAATCCTCAAGGAAGGTAAGCCGAGCTAGGGAATCGCTCCTCTTCTTCAAGCATCGCCGACCCGCTCCTCCACCGGCAGACCGGCGCGCGCCATGCGACGGCAGAAGTAGTAGATCCGCTTCAGGTCCGCGAGCAGATCGGTT
>CAYVRL010000418.1:0-2486 GCA_964454065.1 uncultured Planctomycetales bacterium
AAGTGGGAAGCCGCTGCGACGTCCCCGCGGCTGCCCGAGGGCGGCACGCTCAGAAAGCGCGGGAGCTCCTCGCCGGCGGCAGGATTGCCCTGGAAGGGCACCGCGTCGCTGCGGTAGAGCACGTCGCCCAGGAAACCGAGGCCGCTGAAATGCATCCACGCCGGGTCGGGGCCGAGCAGTGCGTTGTCCTGGTAAGCGGCTGAACCTGCGTCCGCGACCAGACCATCGTCCAGGCCACGACCGTCGACGAGCATTTCGTCGTCGGCGACACCGGAAGGAGCGGTCCGCGCAGCCTTCCAGTGCCAGACGTCGGCACGATCGCCGGGAAGGTTGGCGTGCATCACCGCCACGTCCAGACCGGTGTAGTGCTGAGCGGGATCGTCGTACCTCAGGTTGCCGTGGCAGTAGAGCGCGCAACCGAGACCGGTGGCACGGAAGTTGCGCTCCGCGTCCACCAGCGGAAACATCAGGAAGAGGCGATCTTCACTTTCGACGCCGAGTCGCGGTTGACCGCGGTTGGCAGCCGCCGCGCCGGGGGTGCCGGGGACCGCACCGCGCTGCCGCTGGGGATTCCAACCCCTCTCGCCCCCGCCCTGATCGCCGAAGATCCACTTCGCGATGCGGCGGCTCTCGTCGTGGCCGGCATCCTCCCACTGGACCACGAAATAGACGTTCTGGTCGTCCCAGGCGGAGGCGATCCGGATCGGGGTGCGGACCGCATCCAGGAATTCGCTCAGGGGATAGTCGTTCTGAACCAGGCCCCGCACATCGAGGAACCGGGCGGGATCCCACTCCGCCGCGGAACCGTCCAAGGTGATGGAGCCCGCCGCGGCGCGGGTCGCGACCAACAGCCCCAGGCGCGGATCGGGAGCATCGTAAGGGGGCTCCTGGAAGTCCAGGAAGAGGAGCGCGGCGCCGCTGTGGTTATGGGAGTCGTCGGCGACCGCGAGCGAGAAGTAGGTGTCGGCGGGAGGGGTCTGGGCCACCGCGGGTAGGACGAGCGGGAGGAGGAGGAACAGGGAGGAAACGGTCATGCGATGGGGAAGCTGGGTGGTTCAGGAGGCGACGCAGTCGAGCTGGCGCGCGGCCCGCAGGCCGGAGAGGAAGGCGCCGTGCACGGTGGCGTAGGAATCCGGGTGGGTGTGTTCGCCGGCGAAGAACAGGCGGTCCTGCACCGGCTGCGTGAAACGGAGGTTGTCGGCCCGATGACTTCCCACTCTCCAGCCCGAGTAGCTGCCCCGAGTGAAGGGAATCGCCCCCCACCAGGTACTCCGGACCGCGGTGGGCTGCGGCACTCCGGCGCCGTACATGGCGCGCAGATCCCGCATCACTCGATCCGCGGCCTGAAACGGGGACCGAGCCTCCAAGGACTCGGCCAAACGTCCCACCGCCACCGCGATCAGGATCGGTCGTCCCGTGATCCCTCCATGATCGACGAAGACGAAGTGTTCCCCGGCGCCATAGCGGGCCTGGGAGCGTCCTTCCTTCATCAGGAATTCCACCTGGGGGTTCCAGAACACGCGCGGGAACTCCAACACCAGTTTGTAGCGGTGTCCGAAAGCGAGCGCGGCGATGGATCGCTGGATGCCGCTCGGCAGAGCGGGCGTGAAGCGGACCGTACCCGCCTTGAGGACGCCCAGAGGAAGCGTCACCACGCAGCGCTCGGCCTGGAAGCTTCCCTGATCGGTGTCCACCACCACCTGAGCGCCCTGGATGTCGATGGACCGTACGGTCACTCCCAAACGCAGGTCCGAGCCCTGAGCGAGACCTTGGACGATGCCGTCGTAGCCGTTGGGAAAGAGCAGATTCCCGCCCCCATGGACCTTCTCGCTGCCATAGGGCTTGGCGCCGAGTTCCTGGAGGTACAGGGAGCGGTCGTCCACCTCGCCGTAGTACATCAAGTCGCCCGCGGACCGTTCCTGACCGGCCTGGAACATCCCCGCGGCCCCGACCGCGTCCAGGCTCTCCGCCATGGAAAGGTCCTGGGGCTGTCTCGCGGCGTAGAGCTTGGCGAGGACCATGGAGTTCCAGAATTTGTCGCCGGCGCGCTGGAGGACCGCGGCGGGGATCCGGACACCCCCGCGATCGTGCGCGTCGTAGCTGTTGAAGTCGGAGGCCTGCGTGGCCAGGCCGTAACGCGCCGCGAGAGCGGTGATGGGATTGCCGTCGGCGCCGTGGATCCAGGTGGCACCGAGATCCACCGGCACCCCCAGCGAACGGTCGGTGAAGATGCGACCGCCGATGCGCTGGCGCCCCTCCAGTACGAGGACCTGGCCGGGCGCCGCGAAACCCAGGCGCTCGCGCAGCACCGCCGCCGCTGCCAGTCCCGAGATTCCGGCGCCGATGACCAGCACCCGATCGTTGTGGAAGGCGCGCCGACCGGCGCCGCCCAGGGCCCGGCCGCCGATCCACCATCCGGAGGCGGCGGCGAGAGTCGCGAGGAATCTTCTGCGTTCCATGAGCGCATCCTCGCACCCCGAACATGT
>CAYVRL010000419.1:0-2475 GCA_964454065.1 uncultured Planctomycetales bacterium
CGAGAAATAGTACTGGGCAACCAGGAAAATCCCCACAAAGAAAACTATGCCCTGCCCGCTCCCCCAAGCTGCGCTTGCCTAGGCAAGGGAGCAGTTTGGAATCGGTCGGGGCGTGGCGCAGCCTGGATAGCGCGCTGCAATGGGGTTGCAGAGGTCGGAAGTTCGAATCTTCTCGCCCCGACCATTCCTTCCCTCGCTTGGGTCGACCGCGCTTCGCTGGTCCCCGGCACCGGATGCGAATGGGCCTGGGAGTCGTGCCGAGGCTCCGCGCAGGGGTCGGCCTGGGCGTGCGAAGAATGGCCCGCGAGGAGCAACAAGAGGTAGATCACGAGGGCGGTGAGGTGTTCCATGCCGGAAGGGAGGGCCCGCGCGGGTCCTCCCTCCCTGATTCGGAATCCGTTGCTCTGGATTCCACCGCGACAGCACGCGGAGAGCCTAATTCACGGTGGTGGCCACTCCGTTGGAGAGCAACCCCGCCGCGAGGTCCACGGCCTGGAACCAGACCGGAACCCCGGAAGTCCCCCCCGGCACGGTGACGGTCTGGGTGGCATTCCCCGCCGAATCCGCGGTCATGGGGCTGAGGGGGGTGTAGGGTGGCGTGAGAGCGGCGGAACCCCACTGGGTGTTGGTGGGGCCACCTCCCACGGTCGAGTAAGCGATGTAGACGGTTCCATTCGGGACGCAGTTCGTGACGTCCAGGATCGCGGGCAAGTTGGGGATCAAGGCGGGAACCGTCAACACCGGAGTCGGGGGAACCGTGTTCCGGAATCCGGCGACCGTGGCGGCGGTGTTGTTCAGGGAACGGGCGTTGTCCTGGCTGTTCGTGCCCATGGTGTAGCCCCGGTAGGTGACGTTCGGACTGGAGAAGTACTTGACTCGGGTGCCGGGCGAATAGGCCATGACGGTTCGGTACTTGTTGTCGGAAGTCCGGAAGCCGTAGGAATAGTTGTAGGCAGCCGAGCCAGCGTTCTGCGGGTCGTGGGCGCTGCCCATGTTGTGCCCCAGTTCGTGGCCGAAGCTGTAGTAGCCGGTGGCGCAAGTACGAGCGACCACGCTGAAGGCGTTGGACTGGAAACTGTGACTGACGTTGGTCATCAACCAGGCGATGCCGCAGTACTGGGAACCATTGACCAACATGGATACGCAATCGGCGCCGTACTGGTCACGCAGGCTATGGACGTTGTCCAGCTTACCGTCGTTCGTGCCGGTCAAGTCGTTGAGCATGGTCGAGAAGCTGGAGGGTTCGGTATAACCGGTCATCTCCTCACTGTGGACCAGGACCAGACGCTGGTTCACCCCGCTATTGGTGTAGGCCTGATTGGTTTCCGTCACCGCGAGGTTGATCAGGCTCTGCATGGCGGAGGTTCCACCTTGCCCGTTCTTGGCCTGGGTGGTGTACACCACCATGACGTCGATGTCGGGGTTGCCGCCCCTCGCTCCGCCCGATCCGGGAGCAGGGGCCGGGGAGGGGGGGGAGAGGACGACTTGCGGGGCCGCCTGCCCGCATGGCTGGAAGCGGGAGTCCTCGGCTTCGCTGAGCCGGTGTTGCCCGTTTCCTGCGTGATAGAGGCGGAAGAGCCGGGGGCCGAAACGAACGGTACCGGAAACCGTGTTTCCGACCACCGAGAAGAGGACCGAGGAGTCCGGGGCGCCCTCGAGGCTGCCCACCCAGACATAGCCGCCGGGCGCGCTCTCGATGTGGTCGAGGAAGGCGGGAATCTGGTCGTCCGGGAAGAGATTCAGCAGGATCGCGCCGGTCCCCTGCGTTCGCCCGAGGGTGTCGCGAAGGAGGTC
This sequence comes from uncultured Planctomycetales bacterium, assembly GCA_964454065.1. GTDB lineage: Bacteria > Planctomycetota > UBA1135 > UBA1135 > UBA1135 > CAYVRL01. Next base: position 1,795 of record CAYVRL010000419.1, read on the forward strand.
GAGGTCCACCGTGACCACGCGTTGGCGGATCGCCGCGGGATCCAGTCCCACACCGGCCAGGGGCGTGCCCGTACTGGGGCCGAAGAGGGCCGGAAGGCCGGTCGGGGAGAGATCGCTTCCCTGAGGGGCCGCGGCCAAGGGGGCCGCCAGGAGAGGAAGCAGGAACAGGGGGATGCGAGGGTGTGCCATCGATTTTGCGACGGAGCCGAAGATCCGAAGGTTCCCCAAACCGTACCCCGGGATCCCCTCTATTTCTTGGGGTATTCGGACAGGACGTAGCGGCACCAGGCCTCGTCCGCTTCGGAGGAGCTCATCCCATAGACGGAAGTGAAGAGTCGTCCTTCCCGGTCCACGATCTGGGCCGGGCTGGGAAGACCGCGGACTCCTGGGATCCCGGATTTGAGAGCCAGGAAGAAGCGCCCGAAATCGCCGTGATCCGTACTCATCAAGAAATCGATGCGGGACCAGATCATCATGTGATCGGAAAAACGGAGCTGGCCATAATCGGTCCAGGCGCTCAACTCGGCGAGGGGAGGGAAGTAATGGTGGACCACCCGCCCCCGGACCTTGGGTCGCCACTTCCACTCCTTGCGCATGTTCCGATCCTCGTCCGCGACCTGGCTGAAGTTGTTGTAGCGGGGGGAGACGTACTTCTTGGCGTACCAGTGGGCCAGGCCCTCC
>CAYVRL010000420.1:0-2472 GCA_964454065.1 uncultured Planctomycetales bacterium
CGGAGGCGCGGCAAGGCGGGGCTCGCCGCCTCGGTCTGGAACACGGCCCGGTGAATCATTCCGGGGAGGCCTCCTCCTGGAGATCGAAGGCCAGATCCAGAGCGGGAGCGGAGTGCGTGATCCGACCTACCGAAACGCGGTCGATCCCGGCGTGGACCAGGCCGGCGACCCGCTCCCGGTCGAGGCCCCCGCTGGCTTCGAGAATCGCCTCGGGGTGGGTGGCGCGGAGCCGCGCGACCACCCCGGGGAGGGCCCGAAGCGGAAAGTCGTCCAGCAGCACGTAATCCGCCCCGGCATCCAGTGCGGCCTGGGCCTGGGCCTCGGTTTCGGCCTCCACCCCGATCACCCGACCATTCGCACGCGCCACCGCGCGTTCCACGGTCTCGCGGAAACCGAGCCCCGAGAGGGCGAAGTGGTTCTCCTTCAGGAGGATTTGATCGGCGAGATCCCGGCGATGGTTGCGCCCCCCTCCGGCCCGCACCGCGGCCTTTTGCGCGTCACGCAGCCCGGGAACGGTCTTTCGGGTATCGAGGACCGCCAGACCTCCCGCCGCGGCCACGACTTCCGCGGTGGCCGTGGCCACCCCGCTCAGTTGTTGGAGGAAGTTCAGGGCGGTCCGCTCGGCGGCGAGCAAGCCCCGGGCCGAACCCCGACACTCGACCAGCACCCGATCGGGGCGAAGGCAGTCGCCGTCGGCGACCGTCCAGTGCATTCGGACCTGCGGATCGCAGAGCCGGAAGGCGGCGGCGGCCCAGGCACGACCGGCCAGCACCCCCGAGGCCCGGGCGACGACCCGACCGACCGCGCGCGTGGTGGCGGGAACCACCGCGAAGGTGGTGGCATCCGCCTCCGCGTGGTCTTCGGCGAGGGCGGCGGCGACCACGCTCTCGATGCTTGCGTCCTGGACCGGAGCGACGTCCACCCGCGTATTCTAGCCACCGACCGGAGGGGCCCTCCCGAAGGACCGATACCAGTCCCGGACCTCCTGGGCGGTGCCGGCGTCGATGCCGGGAATCAGCACCAACCGCTCGGGAGTGAGTTCCACTCCCAGACCGGCGCGCAACCGGACGACCGCGCGCGCCCGTTTGGGCCCGATGCCGGGAAGCCAACTCAAGGGTACCCATCCGTCGTGGGCCAGATCGGGGAGGCGCAAGGGGGCTCCGCGGATTGGATCCGCCAGGTCGGCGGGCGGCGGGGCGAAGGCGGCGAACAGGGTGCGCAAGGCCGAGACCAGCAACAAGGCCGCGACCAGACGGAGATGGATCCCTTCCTCCTTCACGTCGGGGAGACGGGGACCGCCGCCCCGGGTTACGCAGAGAACCCGGAGCTGGACCCGGCCCGTTGCGCGCGGAGGATCCGATCCACCGCGAGATCCAAGTCCTCGTCGTCGTAGATGCCTAGGGGGGGGGTATCGCCCGTGCCGCGGCAGGCGAAGACCAGCTTCTCTCCTTCCGCGTAGAGGGAAGCGAGGAGGCCCTCGGCATCGGCGAGCAGGAGCGGCCAAGGCGAAGCGAGCAGGCGCAGCGGGGGGCGGAGCGCGCGGGCGGAGAGCAACAGACGGCGGGCGAGCCGGGCGCTCCCCTCCGGAAGACCGAAGAGGCAGTCCTCCAGCCCCGGGCTGGCCGGGGGCCAGGCCAACGACAGGCGCAGGGCGGGGACCTCGCTCCCCGCGGGGGCGGCTTCCTCCATGACCTGGAATGCACGGACCGGAAAGGCCTCGTTCAGGAGTTCCAGGCGCGCTTGCAGCGAGCGGTCGAGTTCGAGGAGCAGGAAGATCACCCGGGCCCGTTCGGGGAAGGACAGACGGGCCGCATCCCCCTCTCCCTGGCGCAGCGCGGCCACCGCCCGCAAGGCCCGGTCGGGCAGATGCTCCGAGTCCTCCGGCCCGAGGACCAGGACCGGTCGCCCGAGGAGATCCTCCCCCACCAAGGGCAGTTCCCCCGCGCCGTCGAGACGCAGGCGGTCCGGCAGGAAGCGCAAACCGGGCTCGACCCGTTCCGGGGCGGCGCGCAGGGCCGGGCGCAAGACCCGGGGATCGCCGGAGGAGCCGGAAGAGGCGGAGGACATGACGGGGACGGCTACTGGAGGGTCGCTCCAGGCGGGAATCCTTTCATCCTACCCCGGGAGGGCCGGGACGCGGGCGGCGCCCCCACCCCCTCGCCCCGTTCCAACAGGGCGCAGAGGGCCACGGCCAGCGCGTCGCTCTCGTCGGGCGAGGCGAACTCGGCCCCAGGCATCCCGAGCTGAGCGGCCACCAGCACCGCGACCTCCTCCTTGGAAGCGTTGCCGCGGCCGCAGACCCTTCGTTTCACGAGCGCCGGAGAGAGCTGGACGATCTCGATCCCTCGGCTGGCGGCGATCACCAGGACCACCCCGCGGGCCTCGCCCAGGCTCAAGGCCGAACGAGGATTCCGGCCCAGGAAAGCTCCTTCGAGGGCGAACAGCTCCGGCTGCCAGGTGGCGAAGATGTCC
>CAYVRL010000421.1:0-2464 GCA_964454065.1 uncultured Planctomycetales bacterium
AAGCGTTCGTCAGACCCGACTCCTCATTCCGGAGGACGGCGCTGCTCGCGGCGCGCTGCCTTGCGCTCTCCGCGCCGCCGTTTGGCCTCCAGGCGGCGGCGGACCGAAGCGCGGGTGGGACGGGTCGCCTTGCGCGGCTTGGGGCGATGGTTGCGCAGCTTCAACCGGGCGATCAAACGCTGGAAGGCGAGTTCCCGATTCTGGAGCTGACTCCGCCGCTCCGTGGCCATCACGGTGATCCCGCTGGGGGGGTGGAAGAGTCGCACCCCGGTCTCGACCTTGTTGCGGTGTTGTCCCCCGGGCCCGCCGGCGCGCACGAAACGGAGTACGACCTCCTTTTCGAGGGTCTCGCGATCGGTGTGGAAGCTCACTACGTCATTCCTGGAGAGGGGCCGCCCCCGACCCTATGATCCTGCCCCATGGTCCGCAACGTCGCCATCATCGGTTCCGGCCCCGCCGGCTACACCGCCGCCCTCTATCTGGCCCGCGCCGGTCTTCAGCCGCTCCTCTTCGAGGGCATGCAGCCCGGTGGTCAGCTCACCATCACCACCGAGGTGGAGAACTTCCCCGGTTTCCCCGATGGAATCCAGGGGCCGGAGCTGATGGAACGCTTCAAGGCCCAGTGCGCCCGCTTCGGCACCGAGTTCGTCGAATTCCGGAACATCCGTTCCCTCGATACCTCTCAGCGCCCCTTCGAACTCGAGGACGAACTCGGGGAGCGTTATCGGGCACACGCGGTGATCATCGCCACGGGCGCCCGGGCGCGCCTGATCGGCCTGGAGAAGGAGAAGGAACTGATGGGCTATGGGGTCTCCGCTTGCGCTACCTGCGACGGAGCCTTCTTCAAGGATGTCGAAGTGGCGGTGGTCGGCGCCGGCGACAGCGCGATGGAAGAGGCCAACTTCCTGACCCGCTTCGCCTCCAAGGTCACGATCATCCATCGCCGCGACTACTTCCGCGCCAGCAAGATCATGAAGGAACGGGCCGAGGCCAATCCCAAGATCGAGTTCAAGTTGTGGCGCAAGGTCGTGGACATTCTCCACGGCGAGGACAAGAAGGTCACCGGTCTGATCCTCGAGGACACCCAGAACGGTGGCACCGAGGAATTCCCCTGCCAGGGTTTGTTCGTGGCCATCGGTCACCAGCCCAACACCGAATTCCTCGGGGACGCGCTGGCCAAGAATCCGGTCGGCTATCTGGAACTCCAGGGCGGAACCCGAACCTCGGTGGAGGGTGTCTTCGCCGCCGGCGACGTCAGCGATCCGGTCTACCGGCAGGCCATCACCGCGGCGGGGAGCGGTTGCGCCGCGGCCTTGGAGGCGCAGCGCTGGTTGGAGGAGCAGGGGATCGCTTGAATGAGGGAGCCGCGATGACTCCGGAAGGGGCCGCCAATCCTCGCGCTCTGCCCGCCCTGGCCGAGGCCTATCTGGGTCCGCCTCCGGAGCTCTCGGATCTCGCCCCGATCCTCGAAACCGCCATCCCCGGGGTCGTCGAGGCCTTCTACGGACTGATCCGTGAGGAGCCCCGCGCCTGGGCCTTCGTCTCCACCGAGGAGCGCATGCAGCGCCTGCACCGCAGCCTGGCCTTGTGGTTGCGCATCTTCCTCGCCAACCCTCCCGAGGCGGAGGAACGGGCGCAGCTCGCGATCCGGATGGCCGATGCCCACCTGGTCATCGGAATGCCCCTGGAGTTGACCCTCCTCGGACACATGCACCTGCGGCGCTTGATGGTCGCGGCCCTGAAGCGGCAGTGGCCGCCGACCGCGGCCGGCAGCCTGGTGGAAGCCATCGAGCGCCTCAACCAGGCCTTCCAGTTCGATTCCTTGCTCCTGATCAGCACCTATCACGCCGCCGCGCTTCGCCGGGAGCGGATCGGCCAGCGGCGTCTGGAGGAACTGAACCAGCGCCTGGAGGAGAGCGTTCGCGCCCAGGAGAATCTGCTGCGGACCACCAGCCACGAGTTGCGGACCCCGCTCTCCGGCTTGCTCGGGCTCCTCAATCTGCTCCAGCGGGGGGTCTACGAGGATCCGGAGGAACAGCGGCAGGTCCTGGACGACGTCTGCGGCGCCGCCCGCCGGACCTTGAGTCTGGTCGACGACCTCCTTCGAATCGCGCGTCTGGATCTCGGGAAGCAGGAGGTGGAGAGCAAGCCTTTCGCCCTGCGCGAGCTGGTCTCGACCGTGTTGCGCCTCTTTCGGCCCCGGGCGGAGGAGTTGGGTCTACGCCTCGAGCTGGAATGCCCGGAAGGGGTGGAGGTCCACGGCGATCCGGAGCGGACCAGCCAGGTCCTCTCCAACCTGTTGCAGAACGCCTTCCATCACACCTTCGAGGGCGGCATTGCCGTTGGCGTGCGCTCCCTGCCCGCGGGCGGGCACGTGCTGATCGAAGTGCGGGATACGGGAACCGGCATCGATCCCGAGTTGCTCCCCCGGCTCTTCGACCCCTTCGCCCAAGGGGGTGGCTCC
>CAYVRL010000422.1:0-2456 GCA_964454065.1 uncultured Planctomycetales bacterium
GGGGAAAACCTGCTCCGCGCGCTGATCCTGCGTTTGAGCCCTACTTGGAAGGCCATCCTGGGGCCGACCCCCGGCGCCGACCCTTCCTCGGATCAGCCCTGATCCGAGGCGGCGGCCAGCTTCTCGATGTGGAAGGCCTTGGCCAGGCCCTCGTAGGAGAGCCCGTCCTGGAAGAAGCGCTGCTGGGCCTGGTTGCGCGCGATCCTCCGCGCGGCATCGAGTTCGCTGGGCCAGATCCGCTTGGGATCCGGATCCCGGCGGGCGAGCAGGTGGACCACGACCGAGGCCTCGAGGGTCGCGTTGTTCAAGGGGCCGAGGAGCTGGCCGTCCTCCAGGTCCTCGAGCTGGCCCCCGACTTGGTTGCGCAACCAGGGATGCAAGCGATCCTCCGGCCCCCACTTGGGGTCGGTGGCGGGCCGGGTCTGCTTCGAAACCCAATCCTGGACCTGGATCACCTGACCGCGGGCCGCGACCGCGGCCGCAAAGGCGGGCTGATCGATCGGGATCGGATCGCCCTCGACCCAGCCCTCGGGCTTGGGCAAGGAGGCGAGGAAGTCCTCGGCCGCCCGTTGGGCGAGTTCGAACTGCTTGCCCTTCCGCCAGTCGGCCACCACCTGTTCCCGGACTTCGGCGAGTTCGGGCATGGTACGGGGCACCTGCTGGGTCGGGCGGACCAGGTAGGCGACCCCCTCCGCGGTCAAGATCGCATGGTCCAGGAACTCGTTCAGATCCGAGAAGGAGAGCTGGCGAAGCTCACGGCTGCCGATGCGGGGAAGATCGGGAAGTTCCGAACTCGGGACCGGATCGGGCTGCGAGAAGTATTCGACTCCCTTTTCGCGAGCGAAGGCCTGCAGGTCCTCGGCCTGCCCGGCATCGGCGAGCAAGGCGAGGGCGGCCCGGTTGAGTTCGTAGTCGCGAATCAGGCGGTCGCCGAGTTCCTCGCGGCTCAAGCTCATGTCGCCCTTCGCGGACTGGGGATCATCGCTGTCGCGCAGGTAGAGACTGAAGCGGCGGTAGTCGTAGAACCCCTGGAGGGCATCCTCCGTGGGTTCGTCCTGCGGGGCCCAGGCCTTCACGACGTCGGTCTGGAGGGCGTCCGCGCTGACCAGGATGCCCTCGAAAGCGACGGCTTCCTCCTTTTCGAGATCGCTACGCTGGGCCGGGTTCAACTGGTCGGGATAGAAGGCGGCGAGGTCCTCGTCGCTGGGATCCAGGGCCGCGGCCTGCTCCGCGAAGGATTCGGCGGAGAAGTTCACGAACTCGTAGCGGATCTCCTGATAGTCCTTCTGCCAAGCGGCGATGGCTTCCTCGTCGGTGGCACCGACTCCGGAGGCGAGGACCGATTCCAGGAGATCCACGCGCATCAGCTCGCGCATCAAGTTCTCGAAGTCCAAGGCGTTGCGGAAACCGGCCCGCGCCCACAGCTCGCGGTAACTGCCCACCCGGGACTGGGCGATCAAGGCGCTCAGGTACTGGCGGAGCTGCTGGTCACTGACGTAGATCCCGAGCTGCTCGGCGAGCTTGCGTTCGGTCGCGTAGGCGATGATGTCCTCGGTGTCCTGCTGCTCACGGCGACCGAAGCGGTTCCGCCAGGAGAGGAACTGACTGGCGGTGTGGTAGTCGTCGAGACTGATCTCCTCGGTGCCCCGGGGAAGTTCCACCTTGGCCATCGCCGAGGGCCCGCCGTGGATCAAGGAGGTCAACACCCGGGTCATCGGCCCGGTGATCGAGAAGATCACCAGACAGAAGATCGCCAGGATGAGCATGACCCAGCGGTTGGTACCCTTGGTCTCGGGTTCGGCGGAGACGACCGCGGCCTTGGGCTCCGGCGCCTGGAGGTGTTTTCCTTTCTTCTTCTTGCTCATCGGGAGGGAACCGGCGAGAACCGGGAGGCAGAGTCTACTCGCCCGGAGCGGCGCCGACCCGCGCTTCGACCGGGGCCGCGAGCCGTTGGGCCTCGGGGAGTTCGTCCAGGCTGCGCAGACCGAAGCGGTCCAGGAAGTCCTGGGTGGTCACGTAGAGGAAGGGATGGCCGGGCAGATCCGCCCGACCCTTGATCCGAATCAGACGCAAATCCAACAGGTGTCGAAGGTGCGACCCGCTCTTGACCCCGCGGATCGCGTCCAGGTCGGCCTTCAGAACCGGTTGCCGATAGGCGACCAGGGACAGGACCTCGAGGGCGGCGGGGCCGAGGCGCTCGGCATGGACCTTGCGCCGCACCGGAACCAAGCGATCCGCGACTTCCTCGGAGGTGAGCAGCCGAAAGCGGCGGCCGCTGGCGTGGAGCCGCAGGGGCAGATCCCGGGCCGCCATCCATTCCTCCAGGGCTTCCAGGCACTGCCGGGGGGACCAGGCCTCCGCCTCGGGGCCGGGATCCCCTTCCTCGACCCCGGGCACCTCCCCGGGCGGGGAAAAGAGGATCTCCCGGATCCGGTCCATGCCGACCGGCTCCGGAG
>CAYVRL010000423.1:0-2451 GCA_964454065.1 uncultured Planctomycetales bacterium
AGAAGCCCGACGAGCGGGTCGAGCCATCCCCCGGATCCTGGTGGTCGGTGGCGGTGAACCCCAGCTCCGGCACCGGGACAAGTTCGAGGAATACGCACAGGTCCTCGGCTTCCGAGGCGAATGGCGAATGGCCGAATACAGCTCCTGGCACCACGAAATGGACCGTCTGAAGCGGGAGATGCAAAGCCGTTTCGACGCCCTGGTGATCCTCCACTGGAATCGCACGACCTTCACCCGCAACGCGCGGGAGATCTGCAATCAACAGGGACAAAAACCCTGCATCACTTGCCACTACGAAGGCTTCGTGAGCCTACGGCAGACCTTGCAGGAATGCTTGCGGCAGGTGCTGAGCCGCACCTGAGGACGAACGGCCCGACGGACCGGTCAGCCCGCGAGGGTGGGTTTGGGTTCGTCCTCGTCCGGGACGAGTTCGATGAGCCCTCGCTCGATTTCGATCAGGGCGATTTCGATGGGGTTCTCGATCCCCTCCAGTTCCGCATCGAAAAGTGGGGAATCGCCGCGGACGAGCTGACGCAAGCGCTTCTGGAGCAGCGCAGTGCGCTCGAAGGAGGCCTCGACGAATCGTTGCAGGCGCTGGGGCAGACTGGTATCCATGGACACACCGGGAAGACCGGGGGAGCCGAGCATTCTACCCGCAGCCGAGTGGTGGTCAAGCGCCACGGGGACTCAAACCGGTTCCAGCAAGCGATCCGAGAGCTCCGCCCAATCCGTGAAGGATCCTTCGCTCCCGGGCAAGGCGGCCTGCCCCTCCAGCCGGGCTTGCAGAAAGGGCAATTCCGCATCGTGGGCGGCGCGCAGATCCGCCGGGTGGTCCCCGAGAACCAGCCCCGAGCCACGCCGCAAGCGAAGTTCCAGAAGGAGCGGCGCCTTGTCCGTGCAACCATGGACCTCGTCGGCCGCCAGTCCGAGTCGCTGCACATCGGCCTCGATGGTGCCCTGGGCAGCGTGGCTGACCACGGCCAGGTAGACCCCCGCTTGGCGGAGTCGCCGGAGGGTCTCCAATGCCCCTGGATAGGCTGGACGATCGAAGAAGGGAACGACGGTCCCGTTCCAGTCCACGGCCACGAAATGGGGCAAACTCGGCATGCCAAAGGATAGCCCCGGCAGTCCCACGGTGGGAACTGGCCCCCTTCGGTGGACCTTCGCAGAGGGGCAAGTCGGCCTGGGAAGCTCGAATCCACTTCCCAGGCCGACTTGCCGCCAAGGACTTCGGGGTTCGGCCGTTTGGCGGATCCTGCAGGCCTCCATCCCGCAAAACGACCCGCTCCTCCTCGGGGCGAACCCTCCCGAGCGGACGAACGGCGAAACGCACGGAGCCCAGGGAACGACTCGGACCCCCCTCATCCCCCGAATCGTTCCCGTCTGGGAGCGCTGACGTTTCCCAGGAGAAAAGGTTACGGAAGGATGGCCGATTCCGAACGGAGAAGGTCCACCGAAGGGGGCCAGATTCCCTGTTACGCTCCCCTCCATGCTCTCCCTCCTCGCGCTCTGCCTCCTTCCCCAGGCTCCGGATCCAGAGGAAGTTTCCCCGGAACGCCTTCGCGCGACTCTGGAGGCCCTGTGCTCCCAACCCCGCTTCTGCGGTACACCGGAAGCCGTCGAAGGCGCGGAATACGTCGCCCGGAGCTTCCAGGAAGCGGGTTGGATCGTCCAGACCCCGGTTTACCAGGCGTGGCTGCCCCGTCAGGAGCACGCATCCCTCACCCTGATCCACTCCGAGGGAGACACGCAAACCCTGGACTTGCGGGAGCACGGTTATCCGGAGGATCCCAGGAGTCGGAAGGAGGCTCTCCCCCCCATGCACGCTTTCAGCCATCCCGGAAGAGTCCAGGGTCGCGTGGTCTACGCTGGACACGGGCGTGCGAACGACTTCGCAGCCTTGCGGGAACAGGGAATCGGACTCGATGGGCGAGTGGCTCTGATCCGCTACGGGGGCCTCTACCGGGGCACTCAAGTGGCCAACGCGGCCGCCGCGGGTTGTTGTGCCGCCTTGCTCTACACCGATCGAAGGGACGATGGCGCGGACCAGGGAAAAGTGCTACCGAACGGCCCTTGGCGGCCCGAGGACGGCATCCAGCGGGGTTCGGTCTTCCTCGGGGACGGGGACCCCTTGACCCCCGGGGTCCCGGCCCTCCCCGAGGCCCACCGCCTGGACCCGAAGGAGGTCTCGGGGCTACCGAGCATTCCCAGCCTTCCCCTTTCCATGGCCAACGCACGCCTGCTGCTCGGTGACGGCCCCCTCCCGGAAGCCCCCAGGGGTCTCGATGCCGTGGTCCGCCTGGAGGTGGAACAGACTCCGGGCCTCTTCCCGGTTCGGGACGTGATCGGCCGGATACCCGGCTCCGTCCATCCCGAGGAGTGGATACTGGTCGGGGCCCACCGCGACGCCTGGGGCTACGGCGCGGTGGACAACGGGGGCGGGACCACGGT
>CAYVRL010000424.1:0-2448 GCA_964454065.1 uncultured Planctomycetales bacterium
ACTGCGCTGGATCTCCTCGCGCCAGGCGATGCCCGCCTCCGGGTCGTGGAAGAGCAGTTCGGCGCTGGGCGCGCTGGAGAGCCGTTTCTTGCACCGCTCGGCGGCCATGCGCAGGGCCACCCGGGCCGCGGGATCGGCGAGGACGTCCCGGCCGCTTCGTTCGCGGATTCCGGCCGCGGCGCGCTCCATCAACGAGCGGTCGAAGTCGTCGCCCCCCAAGTAGGTGTCGCCGGCGGTGGAGAGCACCTGGAAGATTCCGTCCTCCAGACGCAGCAGGGAGACGTCGAAGGTGCCCCCGCCCAGGTCGTAGACCGCGATGGTGCGGCTCTCCCCCCGATCCAGGCCATAGGCCAGTGCCGCGGCCGTCGGTTCGTTGACCAGGCGCAGGACCTCCAGCCCGGCGAGTTGGGCCGCTTCACGCGTGGCCTGCCGCTGTGCATCGTCGAAGTAGGCTGGAACCGTGATCACGGCCTTGCGCAGGCCCTCCACGGGTTCGTCCAGGGCGCGGGCGGCCTGGGAGCGCGCGGCGCCGAGGATCTGGCCCGAGACCTCGATGGGGGAGATCAGCTGGCCGTCGCCGAGGTCGATGAGGGCCACTTCCCGCTCGCCGGAGGCGGCCACCAGGCGGTAGGGGAGGCTCGCGCTTTCCGCCTCGAGGTCGGAGAGCCCCTTGCCGAGCAGGCGTTTGGCGGAGTGGACGGTGCGGGCCGGGTCGAGGCGGGCGCGCTCGAGGGCGGCGCGGCCGACCACCGGGGGACGGTTGGCGGGGAAACTGACCACCGAGGGGATCAGTTCCTCGCCGAGGGGACCGAGGATCTCGGCGTGGTCCTCGCGCCAAACCGCGACCAGGGTGTTGGTGGTGCCGAGGTCGATCCCGAGGACCAACTCGGGCAGCGCCAGCTCGCCGGCGACGGGGAGAGAGGGGAAACTCATGAGTCGGAAGCGAGGAAGGCGTGCTCCAAGTCCTCGCGGGTGCGGCGGAAGTAGGAGATGCGTCGCAGCTGCGCGTGGATGGCCGCCAGGCCGCGTTCCCGGGCGGGGCCCGCTTCGGGGAGCGCATCGAAGAGAGGGCCGAGGGCTTCGCATTCGCGTCCCTCCTGGTCGCGCAGGGTGGCTCGAATCCGGGCCATCCGCGCCGGATCGGCGCTGGCGAGGGCTTCGGCGACTTCCTCCTTGAGTTCCAACATCTCCATCAGGAAGGAGGGATCGTTGGGGCGCTCATTGCCCTCTTCGAGGGGGCGGCCCGCCAGTTCGAGCAGCGCGCCGGCGCGGAGGAAGGGATCCTTCAGGCGCTCGTAGGCTTCGTTGAGGGAGGCCATCGCATCCTCCGCGTCGATCCTTTCCTCGGCCGAGGCGCGCGCGAAGCGGTCGGGATGCCAGCGCAGCGCGGCGGCGCGGAAGGCGCGTTCGAGTTCCTCCGCGTCCAGGTGGAAAGAGGAAGGCAGCCCCAGCAGGGCGAAAGGGCCGGAGCGCATCGGACCGTCGGGGACCGACATGGACGATGCCTAGACCGAAAAGCTCTCGCCGCAGCCGCAGGTGCTCTTGGCGTTGGGATTCTTGAACTGGAACCCTCGGCCTTGCAATCCTTCGCTGTAGTCCAGAGTGGTGCCGCGCAAATAGAGCAGCGACTTGGGGTCGCAGAAGAGACGCACGCCGTCCTGTTCCAGGATCACGTCGCCCTCGGCGGGCTTCTGATCGAAGTTCAAGGTGTAGGTGAAGCCGGAGCAGCCGCCGCCCTTGATCCCGACCCGGACTCCGGCGCTCTCGGGGAGTTCGTGCTGGACGATCAAGCGTTTGATCTCCTTCACCGCGGCTTCGCTCATCACCAGCCCGGGGCTGGGGGTAGTGTCCTGCTGGGCGTTCATTGCCTCTCCTCCTGGCCGGGAGCGTCTCCCGAGCCGCTCTGGTGCTGCGGGTGCTTCTGCTGATAATCGGCGATGGCCTGGCGGATGGCGTCCTCGGCGAGGACCGAGCAGTGGATCTTCACCGGAGGAAGGGCCAGTTCCTCGACGATGTCGGTGTTGCGGATTTCCTCCGCTTCTTCCAGAGTGCGACCCTTGAGCCATTCGGTGGCGAGGCTCGAGGAAGCGATCGCGGAACCGCATCCGAAGGTCTTGAACTTGGCGTCCACGATCACCCCGTCCTCGACCTGGATCTGGAGTTTCATCACATCGCCGCATTCCGGGGCGCCGACGATGCCGGTGCCGACGTCCTCCGCGTCCTTGTCGAGGGAACCGACGTTACGCGGATGTTGGTAGTGATCGATGACCTTGTCGCTGTATGCCATGGTTGGAGCTCAGGAGTGGGAACTCCAGTCGAGGGTGTTGGGGTCGATGCCTTCCAGCGCCATTTCGTAGAGCGGGGACATTTCTCGCAAACGGCGCACCGCGGCGACGGTGCGCGCGGCGACTTCGTCCACCTCGGCCTCGGTATTGAAACGGCCGAGGG
>CAYVRL010000425.1:0-2430 GCA_964454065.1 uncultured Planctomycetales bacterium
CCGCCTTCGAAGGAGGCGCTCAAACGATCCAGGGCCGTGAAGCGCCCGTAGCGGACGCTCAGTTCTTCGAGGGCGAGGACCGAGGGGGGAGCCAAACAGCCCTCTATTGGGAGATCGGTAGGCGAATTTCGGTGTCGGCCCCCTTGCGCAGCTCGGCCAGCTTCTGGCGCAGCATCTGCTCGCGCAGGGAGCGTTCCACCCGGTCGCGTACTCGGTTCAGATCCACCACGTCACGGACCCGGATGGTGTCGATGCGGACCAGGTAGATCCACAGGTCGCCGAGGATCGGGCCGCGGAGGAGCCTCTGTTGGGGGAGTTCGTAACCGAGCCCCGCGAAGACCTGGCGCAGGAGGGGCTCTTCGAAGCGGTCCACCATGGTGCGTCGGATCGCGCCCACGAAACCCTTGCGTTCCTTGTCTCCGGGAACCAGGGAGTACTGCTCCACCGCCTGGTCCCAACTCAGCTCCTGGGATTCGATCCGTTGGGCCACCTTCGCGAGCAGATCGTATTCCTCCTTGCGTTTCTTCGGACCGTAGGCGATGCCGGTCTGGAAGTCCACGAGCGGACGGCGGATCCACGAGATCGCCATGTCGTGGAAGAATTCGGGTACCGAGGCGAGCATGTGCTTGCGCAACCGGGCGGTCCCGAATTCGGAGGGTTGGAGGGCCAGGAGCCGTGCGCGGACTTCGATCTCCAGGCCGTTGGCCGCCAGAACGCCGGCGGGCTCGGTCTTCTGTCCGTGATCCTTGGCCCAGGCCGCGGCTTCGGCGAGTTGGGCCTCGTGGTCCACCTTCGGGATGTCGGCGGCATCGAGCAGCAACGCATCGGCGAAGGCTCGGACCTGGCGCAGGAAGCGCGGAGAATCGAGGTAGAGGCGCCGGTAGTCGGCGTCCCGCTCCAGGGTCGCGAGCAAGGTGGGATCGTGGTCCGGATGGGCTTCGAGCACCTGACGGACGCTCCATTCCTTGCCGTTCTGGACCAGGACGGTGATGGCGAGCGGGTCGGAGGCTGCGTCGGAGGCGGAGGTCCTTGTGAGAGCGGCACCCGGCAGGAGCAGCAAGCCAGCCGCGAGCAGCCGCGGGAGTCGAATCGGAATCATGGTGGGTCGGGGTCGGCTGCGGGGGATGCGCAATCCTACTCTGTTTCCCGCCCATGGTCCTTCCCCCGCACGCGGCCCGCGCCTTGGCGCTGCTCTCGGCCCCTTCCGGAAGCGCGCCGCGGCTCTTCTTCGCTCCGGGCCGGGCCAACCTGCTGGGCGCGCACTTGGACTACAACGGGGGCTGCGTGATGCCGGTGGGCCTCTCCAAGGGCACCTGGCTGGCCTTGCGGCTGCGCGCGGACGGTCTGCTGCGCTTGCGTTCGGAGCAGTTCCCCGGCGAGGAGATCGAGGTTCCGCTCGTCGGCTTGCGTCCCGGGCGCACCCGGAGATGGTCCGCCTATTGCGAGGGCGCGATCTACACCGCCACCCGAGCCTGGGGGAGTCTGCCCGGATTGGAGGTCGCGGTCTGCGCGGATCTGCCCATGGCGCGAGGGCTTTCCTCCTCGGCCAGCATCGAATGCGCGATGGTCTATGCCCTCTCGCGGGTCCTCGAGGTGGAGAGTGACGAGGACGAAATGATCCGGCTCGCTCATCAGGCCGAGAACCGTTACGTCGGGGTGCGCTGCGGGATCCTGGATCAGGCCGCGATCCTGCTCGCGGAGAAGGATTCCCTGCTCCACTTCGACTGTCTGGAGCTCACTCGGGAACACTTGCCCCTTCCCGCCTCGCGGGCGCGGATCGCGGTGATCGACAGTGGGGTGCGCCGTGAGCTGGCGGGGTCGGCCTTCAACCAGCGGGTCGCCGAGTGCACCCGTGCCTTGGCTTTGCTCCAAGAGGTCCTTCCCGGCGTGACCTGCTTGCGCGATGTGCGCCGAGCGGAGTTCGAGGCCCACCGCGGACTCCTGGATCCCACCCTGGTGCGTCGCGTGGAGCACGTGGTGGGGGAAGTGGAACGTACCGAGCTCGGCGCTCGCGCGCTGCGCCGGGGGGATCTTCCCGCTTTCGGGGCCGCGATCACCGCCGCGCACCATTCGCTCCGCGATCTCTACGAAGTCTCCACGCCGGAACTGGATGCCCTGGTGGAGGGGGCGGTCGCCGCCCCGGGTTGCTTGGGTGCGCGCCTCACCGGCGCCGGTTTCGGAGGCTGCATCGTGGCGCTGGTGGTGCCGGGCGCCGAGGAAGACTTCGCGGCCCATGTCCTGGCCGATTACCGCACTGCTTGCGGCCGCGAAACGGAAGTCCAGTGGTTCGCCCCGGCCGGGGGACCCAGGGAAGTCCCCATTCCCTGACCCGACACGCCCCGACCTCCGCCCCCTGATCCTGGACGAGCTGCTCGTCAGTGCCGCGATGGACCGGCTCCTCCACCACGTCCAGGTCGTGGTCCTGGAGGG
>CAYVRL010000426.1:0-2428 GCA_964454065.1 uncultured Planctomycetales bacterium
GATGCGGTAGTATGGTAAAAGCAGATGTTAAGTAACAAAAAAGCTTCGTAGAAGCCTCCACCCCGAGGTACTCGACCTCGAAGCCATCCGCACGCAGCGCAGCGGCGCTCTCCCGGCACTCCTCGTCCTCGTGCGCGCTCGCCGCGGCCACCAGCACCCCGTCGAGCTCCAGCTTCCAATCGATCCCCAGGCGCTCCCCCAGCTCCGCCAGCCGCCGCTGGTTGCGAAGACTGAAACGCCGCAGACGAAGGGCCCGCTCTCCCAGGGCCTCCCGCAGTCGGTGATAGGGCTCGGCCAGATCGGCAAGCAGAAAACCCGCGTTGCGTCCCGAGGCACGACCGGCAATTCGCCGCGCCTCCAGCAAGCCGAGACGCTCCCCGGGAACCCCTGCCTCCAGCAAGAACCACAGGGTACAGACCCCAGCCAGCCCACCCCCCAGGACGAGAACGTCGAAATCACCCTGGGCAGGGGCACGCGGGTAGTCGCTCGGAGGGGCGGCCAGGAGCCAATGGGAGGGGGGGCCGGGGGCGGGGAGTTCCACGGAACGTGATTCCAGCCCCAGGGTTCTTCTTTGTCGAGCCTTCCCTTTCCGGGACCTTCCGGGCAAACTGGTACTTGAGGCAAACATGCTGATCACCCTCTCGCTCCTTCTGCTTCCGCTCCCCCCTCCCGCGAACTGGCAGCATCCACACCACCCAACCCCCGAGGCGGTGCAGGACGGCCCCTCCGACCAGGAACAGAACGGCCCCTCCATCGAGGAACGTCCTCTTTCCCCCGCCGAAGCCGTCGAAGCGATCCAAGAAGCCCTGAAGGGGAAGGACTACGCCGCCGCCGCCGCCACTCTCGAGAAGCTCGGGATCGTTCCGGACAAGGCGGTCGCCAAGGCCGCCGCCGCGGGTCTGAAATCCCGGGACGATACCGTCCGGGTCTCGGCCCTCCACGCACTCCGCTACAACCCCGACCCGAGTTGCCTGGCGCTGCTTCTCAAGGCCAAGCACGACAAACGCTATCTCGAAGATCCAGTCCTCGCCCGCGAGTACTACCTCGCCCTCGGCCAGAAGGCCGACAAGAAAGCCCTCTCGGTCCTGACCAAGAACCTCCATGTGACATCCCGGGGAGACCGCACCATGCAGGCCCGCATCGCCGCGATCGGCCGCGTCCGGGACAAGGCATCCGTCGAGGCATTGATGTCCCTGATGACCTCCGGCAGGGCTCGTGCGGGGAATCCCCACATGCAAACCATTCGTCTTGCGCTGGTGGTTCTCACGGGTGTGGACAACGGAGGCTCGGAGCTGGCCTGGATCAAGTGGTGGAATGACAACAAGCGCAAACTCAAGGTCTCCAGCCAGGATTGGCCCCTCCCCAACAAGAAACTCGACCGCCAGTGGAAGACCTTGTGGGCCACGCCCCAAGAGAAGGAACGGATGAAAGAGGACCGCGAGGCCAGGCGCAAACAGGCGGAACGAGCCAGCCAAGAGGCCGCCCAAGACGGCGCTAATGGCTGAAGAGGCGGCTCGCGCGGCTCTTCGCGCCGGTGCCGCCGATTTCGACCGCGGGGACTGGCTCGCCGCGCACGAGGCGTGGGAAGAGTACTGGTTGCGGATCGGCGGCTCCGAAGCAGCCTTCTTCCAAGGGTTGATCCAGCTCGCCGTGGCCTTGCACCACGCAGAAAGCGACCGACCCGCCCCGGCCAGGAAACTCCTGGACAGAGCCATCCACCGCTTGCGTCCCTTCGCACCCAGCCATCACGGACTCGACGTGACATGCCTCGTCAATGCCGTAACAAAACTGAGAGGACTCCTGGCCGTCTCTGGTCAGAATCGATCCCCTCGGGCGGTTCTTCCTCCCTTCACCCTACCCCTGCTCCCCGACCCAGCATGAAACGCACTCCTCTCTCCCTCTCCTTGCCCCTGCTTGCCCTGCTCGGCACTTCTTGCGCCGGGGTTTCCACCGCCCTCCACGGCGGTACCGTGATCGCCGCCCAGGGAATCATTTCGGATTCCTTGGATACGACCGTGAACGGCAACAAGGTCTCCACCGACCTGAGTTCGGTGGGATTGCGTCTCGAGAGTTTCACCACTCCGAACGCCTCCTATTTCGTGTCGGTGAACTCCCGTAGCTACGACTATCCCGGCTTCTCCTCCGACGCCAATGAACTTCGGATCGGTGGGCGTTACTACTTCGCAGCCGACCAGCCCCTGCAACCCTTCCTGCAAGCGGATTTTTATTACGGCGACGGCCTCGACTTCAGCAACTCCCCCATCGATGCCGACTCCTACGCGGGCATCGGCGGAGCGGTAGGGGGCGTGTACTTCATTCCTGGCGGCCCTCTGCTCGAAGCGGGGGTGCGCTATGAGACCACGTTGCGCGACCCAGAACTGGGCACGGTCAAGTACGAAATCGATGGCGTTTCGGCCTGGGTGGGACT
>CAYVRL010000427.1:0-2421 GCA_964454065.1 uncultured Planctomycetales bacterium
AGGAGAGTTATCTCGCCAATCGGATCTTCAAGGGCGGGATCGGCACCAACAACGTCGAAGGCAACCCGCGCTTGTGCATGGCCAGCGCCGTGGGGGGCTACGTGAGCACTTTCGGCAAGGATGAGCCGATGGGTTGCTACGAGGACATCTCCCATGCCCGGGTCTTCTTCCTGATCGGCTCCAATACCGCCGAGTGCCATCCGGTGTTGTTCAACCGGATCCTGCTGGAGCGGCAGCGCGGCCGCGGGATCCAAGTGATCGTGCTGGACCCGCGTCGCAACCCCACCGCCACGGTCGCCGATCTCTTCCTGCAGCCCGCGCCGGGGGCCGACCTCCTGGTTCTGAACGCGATGGCTCAGGTGATCCTGGCCGAGGGGCTCCATGACCCCGCGTTCCTCTCTCGTCACGTGCAGTTCCGGCGCGCGGCACCGGACGGCAGCGGACCCGAGACACTCGATCTCGATGCCTATCGCGAATTCCTGGCCGAGTACACTCCGGAGAGGGTCGAGCTCCGCTCTGGGGTACCGAGGGACGCCATCCGCCGCGCTGCGCGTCTCTTCGCCCAGGGGCCGAGCATGTCGCTCTGGACCATGGGCCTCAACCAACGGGTCGCGGGGGTTTGGGCCAACAACCTGGTCCACAATCTTCACCTGTTGACCGGGCAGATTGGCAAACCGGGGATGACCCCGTTCAGTTTGACCGGTCAGCCCAATGCCTGCGGCGGGGTGCGTGACACCGGTTCCCTCTGTCATGTGCTGCCCTACGGTCGTTCCCTGGCCAGCGCCGCCGACCGCGCCGAGCTGGAGCGCCTTTGGGGGTCGCGACCGGGTACGATTCGACCCCGTCCCGGTCTTCACACGATGAAGCTCTTCGAGGCGGTGGCCGCGGGCAAGATCCGCGCCCTGTTGGTGATGTGTACCAACCCCGGCCAGTCGCTGCCCGATCTCGGGCGCTGGCGCGCCGCCCTCGGTCCCGACCACGCCGAGCGCCCATTCTTGGTGGTGATGGACATCTTCCCTACCCGGACCACGGAACTGGCCGATGTGGTGCTTCCCGCCGCGATGTGGGCGGAGAAGGAGGGCGTCTACGGGATGTCCGAGCGCCGCTACCAGTTCCATCCCAAGGTCGTGGATCCTCCTGCCCCGAGCTGTAAATCCGATTTCCAGTTCCTGTTGTGGTTCGCCAAGGGCTTGCAGGAGCGGGGGATCCTCCCCGAGAAGTTCGCTTGGCAGCGTTTCCAGACTCCGGCCGATCTCTGGGAGGAGATCCGCCGTGCCAGCCGTGGTACCGCTTATGATTTCTGGGGCATGACTCGGCCCCGCCTGGAGCGGGAGCGCGGTTTGCGATGGCCGTGTCCCGACGAGGACCATCCCGGCACCGCGCGCCGTTACGTGAAGGGGGAGGATCCGCTGTTGGATCGCGATCCCCAATATCGGAACGACAGCCTGTCCTCCGGCCAGATCTCCTTCTATGCGGCGCCCGACCGGCGCGCGGTGATCTGGCTCCGGCCCTGGAGGCCCCCGGCCGAGCCGCCGGATGGGGATTACCCTTTCACGCTCTCCACGGGTCGGGTGCTGGAACACTGGCACAGCGGCACCATGACCATGCGGGTGGACGAGCTTCGCCGGGCGGCCCCCCGCGCCTATGCCGAGATCCATCCCGCCGACGCCGCGGAGGTGGGGGTGAAGAATGGGGAGCGGCTGCGCATCGTCTCGCGCCGCGGCCAGGTGGAGCTCGAGGCGCGGGTGGTGCCCGACGGGCCCCGGCGTGGCATGGTCTTCGTCCCCTGGTGCTGGGAGGACGATTCCTCCCTGATCAACCTCCTGACCATCGATGCCATCGATCCGGGTTCCAAACAACCGGAGTTCAAGCTATGCGCGGTGCGCCTCGAAACTCTTTGAGCCCCCAGGGTCTTCCGGGGAGGTCGGCCCGCTGGTTGGTGTCGATGCCGGTCGTCCTGCGCGCGGTGCTCCTCCTGGTCTCCTGTGGGCCGGTGCTTCCCCCGCCACCCGAGGAGCCGGATGCAACTTCCTATATGGCCCATTTCCCGGAAGGGGCGTTTCCTCCTGTTCTGCCGAGGGATGAGGCTCACGAAAAGAGCTGGCGGTCCTCCTGGAGGGGGGATCGGGTCTGTCTGGACTGCCATCTGGAGGGAAGCAACGGGGCCCCTCGTCCCCGGCATTGGGGGGTGGTGCCGGAGGCACTGGAGATCCGCTGCCGGAGCTGCCACACGGTCCAGGCTCCGGTTTTCTAAACCCTTTTTCCACATCAATTTGGAAAGTTTTGCACCGGGGTCTCGGAGGGGGGCGGTTTTTCCACGGGTTCCCCACGGCTTCTCCCCGGGGTGTGGAAAAAGGCGGCCGGCTGCGCTCCCCCCAAAAGTCGCGCAACCGGCCTAACCGATCTGTGTGGCGGATGACC
>CAYVRL010000428.1:0-2417 GCA_964454065.1 uncultured Planctomycetales bacterium
GCTGAGTTTCGCGGAAGCGGGGAGGAGCTCCCCGGTGAGGCGATCGTGGAAGCTCAGTTCCACCGGGCCCGAGGCCGCGGCCGCCTCAGGGGCGGATGCGGCTCCAGTCAGGTCAGGTCGGCCACGCTCGCTGGGCCCCTTCCCGCAGGCACCCAGGTTCGAAACCAGAGCGAGGACCAGGATTCCATGGAGAATTCGACCCACTCCCGCTTCAGCCGTTCGCACCGTTGTGACCATTGTTGCCGTTCATCCCATTCGGCATGCCCGTCCCCCCCGTGCCACCGGTGCCTCCGTTGCCTCCACCGCCCTCGTTTCCCGAACCATTTCCGCCCTGGCCGCCAGGCCCACCAGAGCCACCTTTGAAGTATGAATTCAATTCACCGGGAAAGTTCGAGCAAAGCCCTTCTCCAGGTCCTCCATTGCCAGCGTTTCCACCATTCCCTCCATTCATTCCATTGGAACCGTTGGTTCCACTGCCTCCATTCTGTCCCGTCCAAGTGGGAACCTGTTCCTGGGAAGAGAGGGAATCCCGCAGAATCCCCAGGAGGAACAACGGGAAAACCACCAGAAGGGCGGAAAGGGCTTTCTTCTTGTCGAGACACATCATGGCTTTTCTACTTCGATGGAGTTTTCGTTTCGTGAGTACTTCCAAGTTCCAGTCATTCGCCGAGCTTGGGCTTCAGCTTGTCGGCGTCGATGTCGATCACTTCCTGCCCCTGATCCAGGAAAGTGAAGAATGTCTTCCTGAGGCGTTTGGATTTGACGAAAACCCCCCAGTGCTGGGCGGAAACCAACCATGGAAGACGCACTTCACCCTTTTCATCCGTTGTCTGGTGTGGAAACTGGAGCATCCAGGGATCACCGGTGATGGAACTCAGCACCACAGCTCCGACGAGCGGCTCGTGATCGCCCAGGACGCGGATCACCGGGATCTGCTGCGGTGCTCGCAGCTTCAGGTCGACATGGATCGGAGAGCTCAAGTGCGGGGGAAGGGATTCCCGGATCTGGACCGCATAGGCATCCTGGTGAACGGCCAGGACCGCGATCCCATCGGGCAGGGGCACGATCGCCTCGTAATGACCTTCCGCATCCGTCCTCACACTCAGGGCGCCGAACAGCCGAGGAGGCTGTCCATTCACGGACACCTGTGCCATAGCCATTCCCGTGTTGTGCTGATCCTCGGGAGAGAGGTCGGCGGAGGCGGGATCGGCGGACACGCTGATCCTGACCCGGACCCCCTCGAGGGGCACCCCCATTTCCGAATAGACCGTCCCCTCTACCACTGGACGAGTCTCCAGCACGAAATCCTTCTCCTTCCATGAGCCCGGTTCCGCCTCGAAATGAAAGACGTCCGCATGGATGTCCGCTTTCGTCACCTGGAGATAGACGGTCCCCACGGAGGCCAACACGATCGAGTAGCTTCCCCCGGCATCCGTGACGCAGGAGGTCCTCGGTGCCTCTCCATACTCGTCTCGGTAACGAAGGAGCAGGAACATCAAGGGATCCAGCATCTGGGCCATCCCCTCGGCTCCATACTTCCCGATCATCTCCTGAAGCTCCTGGGTCGAGAAGGAATAGGCCGTGACCTTGGCCCCGGCCATCGGAGCGCCGTCCACTCCCAGGACCTTGCCCCGAACTCCGCTGGAGTAGGGAAGCAAGACCTTGCCGTCCTGATCCGGCGGAAAGGCACGGACAGGCTTCCGCAGGAGCAGCGGCTCCTTCGGACTGGGGATCGAGTAGATCCAGCTGGCCCCAGGCTGCGACCAGGCTTCGGTATCCCGGAGAGACAGGATCAAATCGTCCCCTCGCAGTTCCCGCCCCCCGGATTGGAAGCTGAGCTGCGCGGAGGCGGGCAGGAGATCCCCGCTGAGTCGATCGTGAAAGCTCAGCTTCACCGAAGCCGGATCGCCCAGCGCCACCCGCCCCTTTTCCGGGATGGAAACTTTCGGAAGTGGAGCGGGAGAAGCCATGGATGTGGCGGAGCTCCCGGTCCGGGGAGCTTGGCTCTGCGCGGGGGAATTCCCCCCGCAAGTGCGAAGGACCCAAACCAGGGCGAGGAACAGGACCGCGAGAGGGAGTAGAAAACGCGCGGAAGCAATACGCATGCCTTCATGCTAGCTTCCGGCACGAGACAGCGAGCAAGGAATCGGTTTTTTTTGCGATTTCCTAATCTTGCTGACACTCGAAGAATAAGCGAGTGGGATAGGAATCCTTCCCAGTTCCCTCGAGACGACGAATCCGCTCTCGGATCATTCCCATTCGATGGTCCCGGGGGGCTTGGACGTGATGTCCAGGACCACTCGGTTGATCCCGCGAACTTCGTTGATGATGCGGCTGGAGATACCTTGGAGGCAGTCCCGACTCGGGTAGACCCAGTCCGCGGTCATGCCGTCCTGGGACTGCACCGCGCGCACCGC
>CAYVRL010000429.1:0-2417 GCA_964454065.1 uncultured Planctomycetales bacterium
GGAGGCCCGACGGCACGAGCTGGTCGGCAAGATCGCGGCGGATCAGAAACTCCTGGAAACGCAGCGCCGACCCGCGGAAAGAAAGTACCAGGAGCGGATGCGGAGCTGGCGCTTCCGGGTCGCGAGCCTGCAACTCGCCTTCCTGCTACCGATCTTCCTGTTCGCCGCCTGGATCGTCGCCCGCCACCGGAAGAGCCTCTACCGCCCCTTGCATCTGTCGCTGCTCGGCGCCACCGGCTGGCAGCTCGGAATGGTGATCCATGAGCACTTCCCTTCCGAGTTCTTCAAGTACATCGCGCTGGGCACCGGCCTCCTGATCGTCTTGGTCTTCCTGGCCCGACTCCTGCAAGGCCTGCGCCGACCCGCGGACACCTTGCTCCTCAAACGGCGCCGCGAGGCCTACCGCAAGGAGGAATGCCCGGTCTGCGCCTTCCCCCACCCGGGTGGCGCGGCGGATGGACCCGCGGCCTGTCCCGCTTGCGGGGCGCCGCTCTTCGAGCCCTGCCCGGATTGTGGCGCCACCCGCCCCAGTCTGCTCCCCTACTGCCCCGCATGCGCGGATCGCCAACCGCTGCGCCGCTACCCCGTCCTGGAATGATCGGAGCCGTGGGTCGCCTCAGGGCAGGACGTGGCTCACGAGGAGGGAAGTCTTGACGAACCGGGTCGAAAGGCTGCCCGCGCCGCCGATCAGGTACAGATCGTGGCCGAGCAGGGCTGGAACGCGGGGAAAGACGCCGCGCACCGTGGCTTTCCCCTGGGCATCGAGAGTGCCGCGCAGAACGGGGCTGCCTTGCGTCGCGGTGAGCAGCGGAGTGGGACCGAGGAAGAGGTCGTAGTCCCCTTCGTGCAGACCCGTGCCGTTGCCCAGGAAGGCGGTCGAGGCGAGGATCTGGAAGGGCCGCCCCGCAAGCGCCGGGAGGTCCAGGTGCAGCTCCACCGTGTCCAGCAGATGGAAGCTGGCCGGGCCGTCCAGAGTGCGGATTCCATAGATCACCGCGTGCTTGAATTTCGGAAACCACCCATGCTGCGTGGACCATTCCTCCGCATAGGGATAGCCATCGACCTCTGCCCAGCCATCGCCGTCGATGTCACCGAGTGGCCAGAGGATTCGTTGGGTCGGTATTTCGTCTCCCTGATCGTTCGGCCACCAAGGACCAAGAGTCGATGGAAGATCCAGATAAGTCAGGAATGCGCCATCCGAACCAGAGAAGCAGGCGATGGAAACTCGGGTATGAGCCTGTCCCAGCTGAAGGAATTCCGTCGAAAGGCCAATGTCCAGGACTCCATCCCTGTCGATATCCCCGATTCCAAAGGGACGGCCATCGACTGATACACGGTTGGCAATATCCGGCCACCAAGGATCCAGGTAGGAAAGAGTCGTCTCCCAGACGGTCGTGCCCGTTTCCCCGTCCAGAAGGTGCAGGGACCCTTCATCCAAATCCCCTGGGCTCTCCACTCGCACGGAGAGAACATCCCAGACACCGTCTCCCGTCATGTCCGGCATATGCATGGCCATATGCATGAAGTTCGGATTCGGGGCTTCGTAGTAGGACCAAATCACGTGCCCGTCCAAACCAGAAAAAGCTTTGATTTCCCAGGAATTGTCGAAATTCAAATAGCTGATCGGGAAGTCGACCACGCCGTCTTGATCCAGATCCGGCCAGGAACGGGCAAAAGGAGGTTGATAGAGAGCATAACCGTAGTTGTCCGGGCCGTAGTGGAGCCACAGCGGCTGTTGCGTACGGCCGCTGATCAACCCGAGAACGTCATACAAGGGCTGCCCCGTTTGAGGCAGCGTCCAGGCCTGAAAGAGAAGATCGTCGTACCCATCCCGATCCACATCCATGGCATTCAAATAAGCGAACATTGGGCCAGTAGGGGGAAGTCCCGGCAAAGAAAAGGAATGGAGTTCAGCGACCAGCCGACCGCCAGGAATCGTCAGAATCTGCATGGGACTACCTGGGTCGCTATAGTTATTGATCGCCAAACAATCCCCCGTAGGGGTTCGAAGAACGATGACTCTGGAGGCAAAATAGGGTGCCAAATCCAGAGAGACTCTTGCAGTTGGAACCATGGGTCCGCCTGGGATGAGCCAAAGAGGAAGAGGGTCAATGACTCCCCAGGAAACTGGATCGAACAAATATCCCCTACCAAGAACATCCATCAGGCCGTCACGGTCGTAATCCCCAACTGGGAAATAGGCGCCATAAGCGCCAATCCCATTGGACAACTCCCGCGGAGAAGTGATTTCTCGCACGGCCAGGGTCGCCGGTACCCGCTGTTGGGCAGGGAGACTCGGCAACATCGAGATGAGGAGGAGGGAAACGATCATGGCTTCAGGGCTTGGTCTGGGCCCCTCGATTCAGGGCAGGACGTGGCTCACGAGGAGGGAAGTCTTGACGAACCGGGTCGAAAGG
>CAYVRL010000430.1:0-2398 GCA_964454065.1 uncultured Planctomycetales bacterium
GGAACTCGCGCAAAGGCGGATCGCCAAGCTGACCGCCAATCTGGAGAAGGTCGAGGCCCACTTGCAGCGCTTGCAGCGCATGAAGAGCGTGGACCCGGGCCTCGCCTCGATCTACCGCGAAATCCAGGGTCTCTCCGAGGAGGACGCCTTCGCGGACTTGAAACGCCAGATGCTCGAAAAGATCTTCGAAGCCAATCTGGAACTCAAAGCCCGGATCGATTCCGGGGAAGACCAGAACTGAGAACCGTACCCTAAGCAGAGCAGAAAGGGCACACTGCCGGGTCAGGCTTCGCCCTCACCCCTCCCAACCATCAGCAATCCCATGAGCGATCAGAACCAAGCCGCATCTTCCAGTTCCTCTCGAGGAGACAAGGAAGGCGTACTCTACATCGGTATCGACCTCGGCACCTCGCGCACCGCGGTCTCCGCGAGCAACGGGGTCCGGGACGGGGTACCCAGTCACGTGGGCTATCCCAAGGATGTCGTGAGCCGCAAGCTCTTGAAGAAGGACGTCCTGGTCGGAGAGGAAGCCATTCAGCACCGGCTTTCCCTGAATTTCTACACGCCCCTGGAGGGCGGGGTCCTCAAGTACACCGAGCAGGAGGGCACCGAGGCCGAGGGCAATCTGCGGGCGGCACGGGATCTGGTGCGGGAGATCGTGCACCGCTCCCGACCGCGCAAGGACGAACTCATCTACGCGGTGATCGGCGTGCCCTCGGAAGCCAACTTCCAGAACAAGGACGCGATCATCAGTGCCGCCAAGGAAACCGTGGATTCGGTGATGCTCTGCTCCGAACCCTTCGCGGTCGCCTACAGCCAGGACATGCTGGACGACGTACTGGTGATCGACATCGGGGCCGGCACCACCGACCTGTGCCGGATGCACGGCACCATGCCGGAGGAATCCGACCAGCTCACGATCACTCATGCGGGCAACTACGTGGACGAGCGCTTCACCGAGAACCTGAAGAAGGCCTTCCCGGAAGCGCAGTTCAGCCGCCAGATGATCAAGGGTTTCAAGGAGCGGTACTCCTCCGTCGCCGACGAAATGGAACCCGCGATCGTGGAGATGCCGGTCAACGGCAAGCCCACTCCCTTCGACGTCACCGAGCAGCTCCGCGATGCCTGCCGCTCGATCATCACACCGATCGTGGAAGGCCTCCACAAACTGATCGCGAGCTTCGACCCCGAATTCCAGCACCGCTTGCGCAATCGAGTGCTCCTCGCCGGCGGTGGCAGCATGATCAAGGGGCTGGACACGGCCATCGAGAAGGCCATGGAAGAGCGGCTCGGCGGCGGCAAGGTGCTGCGCATCGAGGAACCGATGTATGGCGGCGCGGAGGGGGCGCTGAAGATCGCCCACGACATGCCGGAAGACTTCTGGCAGCAGTTGAGCTGATCCTCGCTCCGGGGCCCCTTCCTCCTCCAGTCCCCAGTCCCCGCCCCTAGAAGGCGGCGCTGGTCACGTAACGGAGCAGGAGGACCGCCAACACCACTCCCACCAGCCCCAGCAGACCGCCGCCACCGAAGGAACAGACCAGGCGCAGGATCGAGGCCGGAGCCTGCCCCAGGAAGGGGCGAGGAGGAGGGTCCAGGTCGCCCCGAGCCACCATTTCGGCGTGGAGCAGATCGAAGGCTTGCCGGCGCAGTTCCACGTCCAGGTCATTCTTCAACCAGGCGGGGATCTCCCGGAAGTCGGAGCGATTCGCGACCGCCTCTTCGAGGTCTCCACTGACCTCGACGACCCAGGGTTCCGATTGCGGTTCGGTCATCGGCGAAGAACGGGGCGGCCCCCGCAGCGGAAGGATTATAGGGCGAGAGGAAGGTGGCTACCCGACCAGGACTCGAACCTGGAACGACAGGACCAAAACCTGCTGTGTTGCCGATTACACCATCGGGTAGTAGTTGCCCGTGAAAACGCAGGGCGGCAGGGAAAAGGAAGGCTGCCAGGAGGCCCCAGCAGCCCTGGTGACTGGCTACCCGACCAGGACTCGAACCTGGAATAACAGGACCAGAACCTGTTGTGTTGCCGATTACACCATCGGGTAAGGGCCGCAAAGTCTACCCGCATCCCAACGAGGCGGCAAGCCGTCGAGGCCTGGCCTCAATCGCGCTCGGGAAGGTCCTCCAGGCCTTGCAAGCTCCGGCGCAGGAGTTCCAAGGCATCCTGGACCGCAGCTCGCTGCACGGCCCGGCGCCCTGCCCGGGACCACTGGCGGCGGCGGAGGGCGCGGCTTCCGCCTGGACCCGCCAGGCCGATCCAGACCAATCCCAAGGGCTTTTCCTCCGTGCCACCACCGGGTCCCGCGATCCCGGTGGTGGACAGCGCCCAGTCGCTGCCGGCGCGCGCCCGGGCGCCCTCCGCCAATGCGACCGCGACCTCCGCGGAAACCGCGCC
>CAYVRL010000431.1:0-2398 GCA_964454065.1 uncultured Planctomycetales bacterium
GACGGAGCGGCTGCCACCGCCGCACGAGTCGCCAAGGAATCCGGGGTCGGCCTGGTGCTGCTCGCGGCCACCATCCGGGGCCGGGATCTCTGCGGACGGATCGCGGCTCTGCTCGAATGTGGTTTCGCCGCCGATTGCACGGCCATCGAAGCCGGAGAGGACGGCCCCGTCTTCACCCGCCCGGTGTACGCCGGCAAGGCTCTGATTCGGGTGCGCGTTCGGGGTCCCCTCGCGGTCGCTTCGCTACGCGGCAACCACTTCTCCCCCGCCGCTCGGGATGCCGTAGCCGAAATCGCGAGCTGCTCCGGGGAAGGCGGCAAGGCCGTGGTCCGCGAACTCCGCGCCGCCAGCGGTGGGCGACCCGACGTGGCGGAAGCCTCCCGCGTGATCAGCGGCGGACGCGGCATGGGCGGCGCCGAGAACTGGAAACTGCTGGAGGATCTCGCCGACGCCCTTCCCGGGGCCGCCCTCGGCGCCTCGCGCGCGGTGGTGGATGCCGGTTGGCGGCCCCACAGTGAACAGGTCGGGCAGACCGGCAAGACCGTTTCCCCCGAACTCTACATCGCTTGCGGCATCAGTGGCGCGATCCAGCACCTCGCGGGCATGTCCTCCTCCAAGGTCATCGTCGCGATCAACAAGGATCCCGAAGCCCCGATCTTCCAGCACGCCAGCTACGGCATCGTCGGCGACGTGATGGAAGTCCTGCCCGCCCTCACCACCGAGCTGCGGAAGATCCAGGACTGAACGGGGAAGGGCTGGAGAACCCGTACCGATCCCCGTTCGCGCAGGGTTCCGTTCCCGACCTCATTCGGCGAGCAGTCGGGTCCGTTCCCTGGCGATCACGGCTTCGGCGCGGCGCCGGGCTGCGGGCAGGAATGGGCGCAGGATTTCCTCCAGGGAGAGATCGGTGTCCAGACCTCGGTAACCGGTCAGGAAGGCGGGCCATGCTCCTTCGGGCAGGAGACCCGCTCCCTGGGCGGGAAGGAAGAGACGGGCGAGATCGAGGCGGACCAAGGGAGAGGGGAGTGGGGGTGTCTTCCAGCGGCACTTGGCGGCATCGATCAGATGGAAGGAGAAATCGGGTTCCACGAGGAGATTCCGTGGAACGAGGCCGCGATACCAGCAACCGAGGGAGTGGAGCGCACCCACCGAAGTACCGACTCCCTCCCAGAAGGTGGGCGGAAGGGGATCGCCGCCACGGAGCATGGTTCCGAGGTTCCGGGCCTGGGGGCGGAATGGGGTCGTGAGCCAGCTCTCACGGACGAAACCGTCCCAACCGCGATGGACACCAACCGCTAGCGCGGCGAGCACCGGGATTCCCTCGTTCTGGAGACGCTCCAAGGCGCGGCTCTCGCGAAGGGCCTTCGGAGTTCCCAAGAGAGTATGGCGCAGGGCGCCCTTCAAGCGCTGGCTGAAACGAGGAAAGGAATAGCGTTTGAGGACGATGCGGGAACCGTCCTCCAGATCGATCTGCTCCACGCGCACCGTGGGGGAATCGACGAAGACCGCGCGCACACGACCAGTCGGGGGTCTCATCGCCGTTTCTCGAGCAGCGCCAAGACCTGTTCGCTCCAGGCCCGTGCCACCCAGCGGCGCTGGACGATGTCCAATCCCGCAGCAGCGGCCTCGGCGGCGAAGGCACGCCCGGATTCCACGAAACGGCGGCTCGGGCGGCGACGAAGGCGGTTGCGCCATGCCTGGAGGCTGGCGGAATCGAAGTAGCTGACGATCACCCAACGGCGGCTGACGCGGGCGCATTCGGCGAGGACCTCTCGACGCTCCGCGGGAAGTGGAAAGTGGTGAAGCAATCGGAAACACAATACCAAGTCCACCGACTCGGAGAGCATGGGAAGATTGGCCGCGGAAGCTTGAAGGAGCCAGGGACCGGATTCGGAAAGAGGATGTCGACTCCGCGCCGCGCTCAGCATCGGGGCGGCGATATCGATCCCGATCACTTGGCAGCCGAAGCCCCCGGATTCCGCAAGCAGGCGCGCCATCCTGCCCGCCCCACAAGGGACGTCGAGAATCCGCGTACACCCCCCGATCCTGCGCAGGAAGGCCCGCAATAGGGAGCGCTCGCGTCGATCCGTGCGCCGGGCGTGGCCCGAATCACCCCAACGCCCGGAAGCATAATGATCCGCGACACCGGGGGCTTCATAGGCTTCCCGAAGTTCACGCGAGCGGCGTTCGGAGGAGCGGGAATCGTTCACAGAAAAGCGTCACCGGGAGCGGAAGCCTCGGGGATCGCCCGCGCCGGATCCTCCGCTCCCTCGATGAGTTCCTCGATCCAGTGGTTGACCGGATGGTAGAGGCAAGTGACTTCCTCGCATTCCTTCGCGGCATCGAAGGAATCCAACATCGCGGCGGTGGCGGAAGCGGCCCCGGTCGTGTTCCAAAG
>CAYVRL010000432.1:0-2376 GCA_964454065.1 uncultured Planctomycetales bacterium
CAGCGCGCCCCGGCCCGGCATGCCGTACCACCACACCACACGCCGATCGCGACGCGGGCCGCCCACGTCCCCGGGAGACCCCCCGCAACCGACCACGTCCGCGAGGCAGAACCCGGTCTCCACCCCCAGCACCTCGAGGTCGCGGAGAGCGACCTCGAGGGCTTCCAGGTTGGCGTGCAGATCGGTGAGGAAGGCGATCAAGGCCGGGAACGAGGGGCAGTGGGAACCGCGGGTAGCCGATGCCTTCGAGGGGGCGCTATCCTGCGCGGCAGCCGGGTATCTTCCGGCTCCGCCCCCTGCCCCGCAAGACCAGCCGCCGATGCTCTTCCTCCTGCTCGCTCTCGCCTGCCCCGCTCCTCTTCAAGAGGAGGCTCCGAAACCTCTGCCTCCGGGGGTGATCGCACGCCTCGACGGTCAGGATCTGCAAAGGAGCGACTACCTGGAATACCTCTACGGACGCTTCGGCAAACGGGCCATGGACGACTACGTGGGCGGGATCCTGCTCGAGAAGGAAGCCCGGAAGTATGGCATCCGGATCGATCCGGCCGAACTCGAGCGGAAGGTCCAGGAGCGGGAGGAAGCGGCCCGCGCCAACTCCCCCGCCGGGGAGTTCGAGCTCGCCTTGCACCACAACGGCCAGGATCTGGCCCTCTTTCGGGCCTCCCTGCACCGGGACCTGCGCCGCGAGATGCTCACCGACGCCCTGGTGCGGGCCACTCGCGTGGTGACCGACGAGCGCCTCCATCAGGCCTTCGAACGCAAGTACGGGGTCGGCGGCCTGTCGCTCCGGGTCCGCCACCTGGTGATCATGCCCAACATGGTCCGCGCCCAGTGGCTCCGGGAAGGGCGCAAGGCCTCCGACATCCATCCGGACGAACTGAAGGCCGAGGCCCGCAAACGCGCCGAAGCCGCCCGTGCCCGGATCCTCGGCGGCGAGGACTTCGCCAAGGTGGCCGCCGAGGTCAGCGACGACCGCACCACCCGCGACCAGGGGGGAGAGATCCACGACTACAACGGGCGCATCTACGGCCCCCCCTTCCGCGAGGCGCTGGTGAAGCTGAAGGTGGGTGAGATCTCGGGGATCGTCGAGACCGGGGCCGGCTACCACGTTCTGCAATTGCTCGGTCGCAAGGAGACCAAGCTGGAGGACGTGCGGAAGGAGCTGGTCCAGGAGATCCTGGAGGCGGAACCGGACTGGCAGGAACGCAACGCGCTGACCCAAGCTCTGCGCGGCGAGGCGGACCTGCAACTCTGGTAGGAAGGGCGCCCGCCAGGGAGTCGCGGTCCTCGTTCCCGGGCCTCACGCTCCTGGGCGCCGGGGGCGGTAGAGCCCACGGCGGAGGATTTCCCGCTCGACTTCGGGGAGGAGCGAGTCGGCGACGCTCTCTCCGCGGCGCAGCCGAGCGCGAATCCCGCTCGCCGAGATCTCCAGGGGCTCCATCGGCAGCATGCGACCGGGGATCCCGGGGCGCAGGCACTCCCAACCGGGACGGGGGAAGAACAACAATTCCGCGAGTTCCTGGATCCGTTCCAGCCGTCGCCAACTCGGAAGGTGCTCCTGGCTGTCGCCGCCGAGGACCAGGAAGAAGTGGGCCTCGGGATGGTCGAAATGGAGGGCCTCCAGGGTGTCCACGGTGTAGGAGGGTGCGGGGCGCTCCAGTTCCAGGGGGCAGAGTTCCTCCCCGGCGCGGCCCGCCAGCGCCAGGCGGAGGAGAGCCACCCGATCGGCCGCGGACGAGGAGGGCGGGGCGTCCTGCTTGTGCGGGGCGAGTCGGGCGGGGACCCAGAGCAGACGGTCGGGAGCCAGTTCCCGATGGACGGCGTCGGCGACTGCGAGGTGCCCACGGTGAACCGGGTCGAAGCTGCCCCCGAAGACCGCGATCTTCATTCCTGGAGGGCGAGCCGGAGCTTCGGCAGCAGCTCGGCGCGCTCGAGTTCCCACTCGGCGCGGCTCCGCCAGTCGCGCAGGATCACATGGCCCGGAGCCAGGTCATCCCGGCCGAGGAGCACGAGCTGGCGCGCCCCGAGTTTGTCCGCCTGCTTGAACTGGGCCTTGGCGGAACGCCCGAGGAGGTCCACTTCGACGCCCTCCAGGCCCGCGGCCCGGAGTTCCGCGGCGACCGCCAGGGCCTCGGCACGAAGAGCGGCATCGTCGATTCCGGGGCGGGTCTCGGCCAACACGTAGACCACGGCCCGGGATTCGGCGCGCAGATCGGCGAGATCCGCTTCCGGAGGCAGGCCCAGCTCGGCGAGGGCCAGCTCGGTGGGCGTGAATCCGATCGCCCAGCCGACGGCGGGGGTGGGCGGTCCCCCGACTTCCTCCACCAGGCCGTCGTAGCGGCCCCCTCCGCAGAGGGCCGAGCGGGCCCCGAGGGG
>CAYVRL010000433.1:0-2372 GCA_964454065.1 uncultured Planctomycetales bacterium
TTTTATTTTGTCTATCGCTTCTTCTGGTGTTTCAGCATCTTTCGCTTCTCCAATTTTCTTGTCCTCCGACCTCTTCGAGGGACGCCGCACCGGGGAATTCGGCGCCGATGCCGCCGCAGCTTGGATCCAGTCTCGCTTCTTGCGCCTCGGCCTCGCCTCCCCCGCGGGGGGCTGGCAAGACGGATTCCCCGGCTGGCCCCAACGGCTGGATCCGGATCGGACCACCCTCACCCTCGAAGGAGATCCCGACCCTTCCCTTCCGGATCGTGCCTGGCTGGCCGGAGACTCCTTCCTTCCCCATCCCATGTCCCCCTCGGGCAGCGCCCGCGGTCCCCTGGTCTTCGCCGGATACGCGATCTCCTCGCCCCGCACCGAATACGACGATCTCTACGGCCTGGGCCTGAAGGGCAGCATCGCGCTGATCTTCCGCTGGGAGCCCCAGGCAGGGGATGCCCGGAGCCGCTTCGACGGCTTGGACATGCTCCCCGAGGCTCGCCTGCGCCACAAGATCGCGGTTCTACAAGCGCGCGGAGTGGCGGGAATCCTGATCGCCGATCCCCCGGGGGTGCGATCCAGCGGAGGGATACCCGCGGCCACCTACTGGCCTTCTCGATCACGCTTCTATCTTTCACTGAACTCCCTGCGCCGCAGCGGCAGTCTCGGCGACGAGGATCTCGCCGACACCAATTTCACTCCTGCGGACATCGTCGCCCAGTTCTTCGACATGCTTCAGGCCGCCTTCCCGGCCGGGGCTCGAGTGCCGGTGGCCTTCGTCGGCCCGGAGATCGTCCAGGATCTGTTCGCACGAGCCGGTCGCGATGCACGGGAATGGGTAGAGGAAACCGACCGCGCCGGAGCGGCCGATGGTTTCCCGATTCCGGTCACCGCCCAGATCGACGTGTTCCGCCGCCCCAACCCCGTGCGGGGCTGGAACGTCAGCGCGATCCTGCGCGGTTCCGACCCGAAACTGAGTGACGAGTACGTGGTGATCGGGGCTCACTACGATCACGTGGGCAAGAACGCCGCGGGAGAGATCTGGAACGGTGCCGACGACAACGGCTCCGGCACCGTCGGCCTGCTCGCCCTCGCCGAGGTATTCGCCCACGCCCCCCGCCGCCCCCGCCGCTCATTGGTCTTCGTGGCCTTCTCCGCCGAAGAAGAGGGTCTGCTCGGGGCTTCCTGGTGGCTGGATCACGAGGTGGTCCCGAGCTCGAAGATCGTGGCGATGCTCAACATGGACATGATCGGCCGCGCAACGCAGAAGCGGGTCCACGCGGTGGGGACTCGGAGTTCCCCCGATCTTCCCTCTCTGATCCAGGCCCTCGCCAGTGGTCTGGATCTGCACCTCGACTTCGAGAACGAGCAGTTCTTCGACCGTAGCGACCAGGCGGTTTTCTACTACCAGGGAATCCCCGTGGTCTTTCTCAACACCAACGAGCACGAGGATTACCACAAACCCACCGACACCTGGGAAAAGGTGGATTACGAAACCGCTTCGCAGATCTGCGAACTTGCGCGTAGGATCGTCGAGGAGATCGCCAATCGCGATCGCCCCCCGCGCTTTCAAGACGGCTACCGGCGCTTCTCTCGCCGTTTCGGCAGCGCCCCCCAGTTGATGGTTCCGATCCCCCTCGATTTCGAACACCGGCTGGACTACTGAGGGAATGAACACCCAAGCGATGGCTCTGCGCCTCGGAGTGGACATCGGCGGCACCACCATCAAGGCCGGTCTGGTCGACGGACAGGGCATCCTGCGTTTCCAGAGGAATGCTCCGACCCCGCATTCCTTCCCTGCTTGCGTGGCGGCGGTGGCCGAGTTGGTGTCCGAACTACGTGAATCCGCTTCGACTCCCGCGGTGCTGGGCATCGCGGTTCCGGGGGTGATCGCTCCGGATCGCGACCGAGTGCTGGATGCCCCCAACCTCCGTTTCCTGGATGGGGAACCCCTCCGCGAGGCCCTGGTGGAGGCTTGTGGCGGCGGTCCCGTTCTCCTCGAGAACGATGCCACCGCCGCGGCGCTGGCCGAGGCCCGCTACGGAGCCGGCCGCGGGTCGAGGGACTTCCTGGTCATGACGCTGGGCACCGGAGTGGGGGGCGGCCTGTTCCTGAACGGCCATCCCTACCGTGGGCCCGGCGGAATGGCCGGAGAGTTCGGCCATCTGCCCACCGGCCACTCCCGTACTTGCCGCTGCGGTGCCCGCGGCTGTTTGGAGGCAGCGCTTTCCGCCCGGTCCCTGCTTGCGTGGGCCACCGAGGAAGGGTTGGCCGGGCCCAACGAGACCCTCCCCTCCCTGGCCGCGCGCGCCCGGAGCGGAGATCTCCGCCTACGCGAGTTCTTCGACCGCGCCGGAGCATTGCTCGGGACTGCCTGC
>CAYVRL010000434.1:0-2363 GCA_964454065.1 uncultured Planctomycetales bacterium
GGAGACCCAGGAGGGCGACGTATCGGCCTACATCCCGACCAACGTCATTTCGATCACCGACGGGCAGATCTTCCTCGAGAGCAACCTCTTCTACGCAGGGGTACGCCCCGCGGTGAACGTCGGCATCTCCGTCAGCCGCGTGGGAGGCGCCGCCCAGACTCCGGCGATGAAGAAGGTGGCGGGTGGTCTGCGGATCAATCTCGCTCAATACCGGGAATTGGAGGCCTTCGCCCAGTTCGGCTCCGACCTCGACGCGGCCACCCAACAGGCCTTGAACCGCGGCGCCCGCCTCGTGGAGCTGCTCAAGCAGGGCCAATACCGCCCGCTCAAGAACTCCGAACAGATCGCGGGGATCTATTGCGGCACCTCCGGACTGGTGGACGACCTTCCGATCGATCGGATTCGCGATTTCGAGAAGGGCTTCGTCGATTTCCTCCATGCCGAGCACCCCGAGGTCATGGAGGAACTGGACGGATGGAAGACCAAGTGGACGGAGGATCTCGCCGCGCGGATGCAAGCCCTCGGTGAGGAGTTCAAATCCCAGTTCGCCGCATAGGCGGCCTTCCAGGAGTCGATCGTGGCCAACCTTCGCGACCTGCGCCAGCGCATCACCAGCGTCGGCAGCATTCAGAAGATCACCCGTGCCATGGAAATGGTGGCGACCACCAAGTTGCGCCGTTTCCAAGGACGTGCGGTGGCCGCGAAGCCCTATACCCAGGACATCGAGGATCTGATGCGCAGGCTCGCCGGAGCGGTGGCTCGGGATCCGGCGGCGGCGGGCGAGGCCGCGATCCTCTTCCGGGCTCCTGATCCCAGTGCCCCGCGGGGAATCCTCTTCATCGGTTCGGACCGGGGTCTCTGCGGAGCTTACAACGCCAACGTCCAGCGCTTGTTGGATCAACGCCTCGCGCAACCCGGTTTCGAGGCCCGACTCTACGTGTTGGGGCGCCGGGCGATGGCTCACGTTTCTCGCTGTGGTTACGAGGTGGCTGCCCATCTCGAACAGTTCCCTCTCGAGAAGGCCGGATTCAGTGAAGCCGCCGCGATCAGTCGGATGCTCGTGAGCGAATTCCGTGCCGGACGGATTTCCGGCGTGGATCTGTGCTTCACCCGTTTCGTCAGCATGATGCGCTACGAACCCATGTTCGAGGAATTCCTTCCCATTCGTCCTCCCGCGGGTGTGAATGAGAGCGAAGTCCTGCTCGAACCCGATGGGCGCCAGGTCCTCGGCTCCCTGATCCCCAAATTCCTCGAGACCGCGGTCTTCCACGCGCTGCTCGAATCGATCACCTCGGAATACGCGTCCCGGCGTTTTGCCATGAAGAACGCCACGGACGCGGCCGGGGACATGAAGCAGGAGATCACCCGCTCCTACAACAAGGCCCGTCAGCAGAAGATCACCTCGGAGATCCTCGAGATCGTGTCGGGCGCCGAGGCTCTCTGACCCCGCATTCCCCGCTCGCCGCTCATGACTTCCCAAACGCAAGGAACCATCAAGCAGATCTTCGGCCCGGTGGTCGATGTCTCCTTCCCCGATTCGGAGATGCCCGCCATCAACGACGCGGTCCTCGTCCCGCGCGAGGGGGGGCCGGACTTGGTCCTCGAAGTCTCCCAGCACCTCGGTGACGACCTCGCCCGATGCGTGGCGATGGCCTCCACCGACGGTCTGCAACGGGGCGCGGCCGCTCGGGCCACCGGCGCTCCGATCAAGGTGCCGGTCGGCAAGGCAACGACCGGGCGGGTCTTCAATCTTCTCGGTCATCCGCTGGACGAGATCATCAAGGGCAAGGTCGAGGCCGACGACCACTGGCCGATCCATCGCCCTGCTCCCTCTTTCGACGAACAAGAGGCGGTCTCCGAGGTCTTCGAAACCGGTCTCAAGGTGGTGGACCTGCTGTGCCCCTTCGCCAAGGGCGGGAAGATCGGCCTCTTCGGTGGCGCCGGGGTCGGCAAGACGGTGCTGATCCAGGAACTGATTCGGATCACCGCAGTCGAGAAGGGTGGTTTTTCGGTCTTCTGTGGGGTCGGAGAGCGGACTCGCGAGGGAAACGACTTGTGGCTGGAGATGTCCGAGGCGGAGTACACCACTCCCGATGGCGGCAAGGCCTCGGTGATCGACAACGCGGTACTGGTCTTCGGACAGATGAATGAGCCCCCCGGGGCCCGCTTGCGCATCGCCCTTTCCGGGCTGACGATGGCCGAATACTTTCGGGATCAGGAGGGCAAGGACGTCCTCCTCTTCGTGGACAACATCTTCCGCTTCGTCCAGGCCGGCTCGGAAGTGTCGGCCTTGCTCGGGCGGATCCCTTCCGCGGTGGGCTATCAGCCCACTCTGGGCTCGGAAATGGGGGCCCTGCAGGAGA
>CAYVRL010000435.1:0-2362 GCA_964454065.1 uncultured Planctomycetales bacterium
GATCAGGGCGAGGTAGTCCCCCAGGGGGGTGGGGCCGACCGGGCCCCCCCCTCCCGTGGCCAGGAAGGCCGCGAGCAGGATCCACAGGATCAGGAGCGGGAGCCCGAGTCGGCCCAGATGGGCGTGGGCGGCGGCGAGGATCAGCCTGCCCATGGAGCCGCTCCTTCGCGCGGGGTGACGTCCAGTTCCAACACCAGTGGTGCCAGCTCGTCGCAGGCCGTTCCTTCGGGAGCGAGGATCAGGGCCGTCGTCGCGGATTGGGCGAGGACGTCCCCCAGGAGTTCCATCCCGGGGGCGTCCAGCGCGGTTTGCGGCTCGTCGAGGACCATGAGCGGAGGTTCCCCGAGCAGGGCGCGGGCCAGATTCAGGCGCTGCCGCCAGCCGCGGGAGAGTTCTCCGATCGGCCGCCCGGCCGAAGCCGTCAGCCCGAAGGCCGCCAGGGCGCGGGCCGCCAGGGGTCGAGCGGCGCGTCCTGCTCCCCCCAGTGCCGCGAGCTGCTCCAGATAGGTGCCGACCCGGACTTCCCCGGGAAAGGCCGGTTCCTGCGGGGCATAGCCGATTCGCTCGGGGCGTTCGATCTGGCCGGTGGCAGGGCGGCGAAGGCCGACCAGGGTCTCGGCAAGGGTGGTCTTGCCACTGCCGTTGGCCCCACGGACCCGGCCCCGTTGGCCCCTTCCGAGCCGCAAACACAGATCCCGGTGCAGGAGCCGCGAGCCGCGGCGCAGCGCGAGTCCTTCGACGGCGAGAACGGGGGCATTGTCCATGGGGTCCGCCGCCGGGAGAATACCCGGATGCTCGTTCCGCGGAAGTCCCTGGCGGAGTCCGGTCGCCGATGAAACTCCGGCGCCGCGATACCGGTGAGGAATGGACCCTGGGCGAAGGGCAGTTGATCGGCCGACTCTCCGAATGCGATCTGCGCCTCGAAGACCCCAGCGTGTCCCGCCGTCACGCGCGAGTGGAGCGCGACCCCGCCGGTGTCTCGGAGTGGCGTCTGGTGGATCTCGGTTCTTCCAACGGTTGTTTCCACAACGGGCGCCGCGGGGCCTCCTTCCCGCTCCGTCCCGGCGACCTGGTGACCTTCGGCTCGGTCCCTTGCGACGTCGTGGGGGACGAAGGGGATTCGAACCCCTCCTCCCTGGCCGCTGAGGCCGCGACCTCCGAAACGGAGCTTTCCGCGGTCCATCGGGAAAGGAGCCGCATCCGCTCGGAATTGCGCCGAGGCAGTCGCTCCCGTGGTCTCGGGGACCTGGATCAACAACCCCTGGGGGTCAAACTCCTCGCGCTCGGGATCGCCCTCGCCGTTCTGGTCGGGGTCACCCTACTCGTCCGCTGGCTCAGCGGTCTCGCCTGAGTGGGTTTCCGCGGATCCGCTCCTGCTGCGAGCTCGCCGGCTTTCGAGGAGCTGGACGAGTCGATCCGCGGCCGCGTCCCAAGTCGGCAAGGCGACCGGCGGGAGGGGGTCGTGATGGGGGAGAGCGCGGAGGGCTCGGATCAGGTCCCGGGGGTCGCCGGGGGTGAAGAGCAAGGGGGATGGGGAGCCGAGGAGTTCGCGGTGGGCGGGGATGTCGCTTGCGATCACGGATGCGCCCAGGAAGGAGGCTTCCGCGAGCGGAAGGTCGAAACCTTCGTAGCGAGAGGGAAAGATCACCGCCTGGGCGTGCTTCATGAGCCATGCCAATCCCCGGTCCCCGGGAAGGAAGTAGCGGACGCCGCGCGGTAAGCGAACGCCTGGTCTGCCCGCCAGGAGCAGGGTAGGGGTGTGGCGGAGGGCGGCGTGGGCTCGGAACAAGGTCGGCAGATCCTTGCGCCGGTCCCACGGGCCGATCGCGAGCAGATAGGGTTCGAGGAGATCGTCGAGGGGGAACGGGGATGCGGCGGATCCCGGGTCGGCGAGGGCGTCGGCGCCGTTGCGGATCACCGTTGCCTCGGTGCCGGGGAAACATCGTGCGAGTCCCTCTGCGGTGCAGTGGGAGACCGCGATCACCGCGGAGGCGCGGGGGAGAGCGCGGGGAAGCTGCGCTCGGATCCACAGGCGGCGCGCGAGCGGAGTCCAGTGCGGGGCCTCCCAAGCTCGGAGATCGTGTACGGTGAAAAGGGTCCGGGGACCGTCAGGGATGGGCAGGGTCTCGGCACAGAGGATGTCACAGCCCCTTTCCTTCATGGTTTTCAGAATCCGTCCCTGGGAAAGGAATGATCGCAGCGGACCGCCACCGTGGGGCGCTGGAACCGGGAAGAGTTCCACTCCTCGATGGGCCAGCTCGGCGAAGGCGGGGAGGCTGCTTCGGCTGAGGAAGAGAAGCGGGTGCCAACCCCGCGCGGCCAGTCGGGGAAGCAGGCTCCGGGCGCGTCGTGCGGCCCCGGT
>CAYVRL010000436.1:0-2362 GCA_964454065.1 uncultured Planctomycetales bacterium
CCCTGGAGCAGTGCCTGCTCCTCGATCGCGCCACCCCCGAGGAGGCGTGCCGCGCCGCCGCGGCGCGGGCCGACGCGACTCTGCGGCGGGAGCGAGAGCTCGCCCGACGACCGCGCACCGGGGCGTTTCCCTTCCTGCTCGCCCAGGGTTGCGGCGGCCTGTTGCTCCTCTTCCTGCTGACCCGCCTGTTCCGCCGTCGCGGCCCACCCCTCGCCCGCCACGAAGAACGCGTGGCGTGGCTCTTCCTCACTCCCTGGGCGATCGGTTTCGCACTCCTTCTGGTCGGTCCCGCACTGGTGGCCGCGCTCCTCTCCTTCACGGAGTGGTCGCCGCTCCAGCCGCTTTCCTCCGCCAGGTGGATGGGTTTCCGCCAGTACACTCGTCTCCTCGGCGATCCGGATTTCCACGACTCGCTACGCGTGACGCTGCATTACGCCGCCCTCGCGGTCCCTCTCCAACTCTGCACGGCCCTGGGCCTGGCCCTGCTCTTGCAGCGGCGCGGCCCCGGCATGGGGCTGCTCCGCACCCTCTTCTATCTGCCCGCGATCCTCTCCCCGGTGATCCTCGGCGCCCTCTGGAGGTGGCTGCTCGACGACGACGGCGGCCCCCTCGACCAGGGCTTACGCGCTCTGGGACTCCCGGGTCCCGCCTGGCTTCGAGATCCCGACTGGGTGGTGCCTGCCTTCGTGCTGATGAGCCTGTGGACGGTCGGCGCCCAGATGCTGGTCTTCCTGGCCGGTTTGCAGGGAGTGGATCCGCGTCTGCACGAGGCCGCGCGTTTGGATGGAGCCGGACCATGGGCACGATTGCGCCACATCACGATCCCGGCCCTCGGGCCGGTATTGCTCCTGAATCTGGTGGTGGGGACGATCCAGGCCTTCCAGCTCTTCGCCCAACCCTGGGTCATGACCCAGGGTGGTCCAGGCAACGAAAGCCGCTTCCTGGTCCTCCATCTCTACGAACAAGGTTTCCGCTTCCTGCGCATGGGTTACGCGAGCGCAATGGCCTGGGTGCTGTTCGGTCTGGTCTTCGTCCTGACCCTGGTGATGCTGCGCAGTTCGCGGCACTGGGTCCACTACGCGGGAGATCCCCGATGAGACCCCGCGGTCCTCGACGCGGCTGCCCCTCGGCGCGGATCTGGCGCGGCCTCCTGCTCCTGGCCCTGGTGGTCGCTTTTCTCTATCCGCTCCTCTGGATGCTCTCCGCGAGTCTGCAACCCGAGGGGCGGGCACTGGGGCGCGGCCTCTTCGATTTCCCGGAGGGCATCCATCCGGAGAACTATCCGACCGCCTTGCGCGCGATGGGTCACTTCGGATTGGAGCTGCGGAATACGGTCTTCCTGACCTTGTCGAGCATCGCGGGGCAGCTCCTCTGTTGCAGTCTGGCGGGCTACGCCTTCGCACGATTGCGCTTTCCCGGGCGCGACGCACTCTTCCTGCTGATCCTCGCAACGATGATGTTGCCCCCGCAGGTGCTGGCCATCCCGCAGTTCCTGCTCTACCGGCAGCTCGGCATGGTCGATAGCTTTTGGCCGCTGCTCCTCCCCACCTTCCTCGGCGGCGCACCCTTCTTCATCTTCCTCTTCCGTCAATTCTTTCTCGGAATCCCGCTGGACTTGATCGAAGCCGCTCGGGTGGACGGTTGCCGTTTCTGGGGGGTGTACTGGCGGGTGATGTTACCCCTCTCCCGTCCGGTCCTGGGAACGGTGGCGGTCTTCACCTTCCTCGCCACTTGGAACGACTTCTGGTCGCCGTTGATCTACCTCAATTCCGAAAACCACCAAACGCTGACTCTGGCCCTCGCCGCTTTCGATCACAGCTACCGGGTCGCGGTGGAATGGTTGATGGCCGGAACTTCCGTGGTGTTGGCCCCCTGCGCGATCGTCTTCTTCCTGTGCCAGAAGGTCTTCCTCCGTGGGGTCCGCCTCTCCGGCAGCAAGGGCTAGGGTGTCGAGACTTGCGCTCCCGCGCTAGAATCGACTCATGGACCAGCAATACGCCGACGCGGTCCTGGTTCTGGTCGTGGCGGGGATCCTCGTCATCTGGCTGGCGAGCGATCGTCCTCGAACTCGGCTCCTCGCGTCCGGCCTGGTATTGCTCTCGGGACTTGCCGTGGGCATGGTCTTCCCCACTCCGAACACCGCACCGCCCTGGAGTGGCTTCTACGCGATCTGCGGCGCGATCCTCCCCACCTCGGTCCACCCCTGGCTCCCTCGGCGCCCCTTCTTCCTGCTCAAGCTTCTCGGTTTGGTCGCTCTGGCCTGGCTGTCCCTCTGGCTCGGCCTCGTCCTGATGCCCGTGTGAACCCGCCAGGAACGGAATCACGGTGAAAAAGGGCTTGCGCGCTCCACTACTATGTAATA
>CAYVRL010000437.1:0-2355 GCA_964454065.1 uncultured Planctomycetales bacterium
CCCCGCGTTCGACGAAGGGCAGGAAGGCGTCCTGCTGCGCCTTGTTGAAACGGTGGATTTCGTCCACGAAGAGCAGGGTGCGGCGCCCGCTGCGCCGCCGCAGGGCTTCGGCTTCGTGCATCGCGGCGCGGACTTCCTTGATCCCGGAGAGCACCGCGGAATAGGGGCGGAACTCCAGGTCGGCGGCCTCGGCCACGAGGAGAGCCAGGGTGGTCTTGCCCGTCCCGGGCGGCCCCCAGAAGACCATCGAGGCCCAATCCCCGGCTTCGAAGGCCCGCCGCAGCGGGGCGCCGGGGCCGAGCAGGTGCTCCTGCCCCACGACCTCCTCCAGACTGCGCGGCCGCATCCGCTCGGGCAAGGGCGAGTCGGGGGACGCCTTGGAAGCCCGCCCAGAGGAAGGACCGTTTTCCGCATCGAAGAGACCGCCGCTCATTCCCTTCCTCCCCGTTGCAGGGACCAGGCGAAGATCGCCGCCGCGGTCGCCACGTTCAGGGACTCCACGCCACGGGCCAGGGGGATCCGGAAACGGCGATGGGCGGCCGCCGACAGATCCTCGGGAAGTCCCCGACCCTCCTCGCCGAGCAACAAGGCCACGGGAACGCGGGGACGCAGCTCCCGCAAGTCCTCGGCGGCGTGCGCGTCGGCCGCCCACAGTTCGATCCCGCTCTCCCCGGCGGCGGCGAGGAACTCCTCGGCCGACCAACCCGCCGCCACCGGCAATCGCAGGACGGTCCCGCTCGAACCGCGCAGGGCACGCGGAGACCACGGCCAGGCGCTGCCCTGGAGAGCGAGGAAACCCACCGCGCCGAGCCCCGCCGCGACCCGGGCGAGCGCCCCCACGTTCC
The DNA here is from genome assembly GCA_964454065.1 of uncultured Planctomycetales bacterium. Classification (GTDB taxonomy): domain Bacteria; phylum Planctomycetota; class UBA1135; order UBA1135; family UBA1135; genus CAYVRL01. The sequence goes on from CAYVRL010000437.1 coordinate 846, forward strand.
CGGGCTCCTGGACCCCCGCCGCGACCAACAGCCAATCCCCGGGATGGGCACAGGAAGCGAGGAGGGTCCGCGGCTCCACCCGCGGCCGCTCCGCGTAGGCGATGAGGTCGCGGGGCCGGTCCAGATCGCTCGCCGCCCTCAGGAGGGAAGCGGCACAGGGCAGGCATTCCGTCCCAGCGACTCGGCAAGCCTCCCGCAGCGCGCTGGACAAGCCCTCTCCCTCAGCGTAGAGCACCCAGAGGAGGCGGATTCCCGCGTTCAGGGCTTCCTCGATCAGATGAGGACCTTCCAAGAGGAGATGCTCCCGGTCCTTTCCCGCCCGGACCGCCCGCGCCGCCTTCAGGCGCGCGTTCCGTGGAGAACGGAGAGGTTCCGGCGCGGACACGGGCGCATTCTAGGCACTCTACAATCCTTTCCCGATGGCGGCCGATGCCACCACCCGCGAAGCTCTGGTCGTCCGCGTCGACGCGCGGCAGTGCCGGGTATTGCCCGACGGGGCCGAGACCCCGCTCTCCGCTCGGCTCCGCGGGCGACTCTTCGAGGAACGAAGCGAGGACCGCAACCCGGTCGCAGTCGGCGATCGCGTGCGGCTCGCGGCGGACGAGGAAAGCGGCGACCTGGTGATCGAGACCATCCTTCCGCGCCGCAACGTCTTCGCGCGCCGCGTCGCCGGCGAGGAGGAACGCCGCCAGGTCCTGGCCACCAATGTCGATCGGATCGTGCTGGTGGCTTCCTTCGGCACCCCACCCTTCTCCAGCATCACCACCGACCGGATCCTGGTGGCGGCGAGCTTCGCGCGCATCCCGGTGGCGATCGTCCTCAACAAGATCGACCTCGCCCGCCCGCGCCGACTCCAGCGGGTCCGCGAGACCTACCACCGCGGCGGCTATCCGGTTCTGCTGTGCTGCGCGCTGGATGGGCGCGGCATCCCGGAGTTCCGCGCCCTGCTGGCAGGACATCGCAGCGTCCTCTACGGTCTCTCCGGAGCCGGCAAGTCCACGCTGCTCAACCAAATCGAGGAAGGCCTCGGCCTGCGCACTCGCGCGGTCAGCGAATCCTTGCGTTCGGGGAAACACACCACGACGTACGCGCAACTCCATGCGCTGCGCAGCGGCGGTGAGGTGATCGACACTCCCGGGGTACGAGTCTTCCGACCCGCGGGCCTGCCCCCGCACGAACTGCGCCTGCACTTTCCCGAGATGCGCGCGCTCGACGCGGATTGCCGTTACCCCGATTGCCTGCACCGCGGCGAACCCGGGTGCGCGGTCGAAGCCGCGCTGCGCGCCGGGGAGTTCCCGCGTTCCCGCTATCGCTCCTACCGCGAGATCCTCTCCGAATTGGAGCGCAGTTACGGCGGGACCGCCCCCACCGAGGACCGCCCCCCGCTCAGACCTCGACGCTCGGGACCCGGAGCTCCTCCGGGAGCTCGCAACCGGCGGCGGCGACGACCTTCTCGATGACTCGCCCGAGGATGGTGTCGGGAGTACTCGCCCCGGCGGTGAACGCGACG
>CAYVRL010000438.1:0-2349 GCA_964454065.1 uncultured Planctomycetales bacterium
CAGTAATCCACCGCGCCGGTCAAGAATCCGTAGAAGTGGTCGAAACCCCGCGCGTTGGGATGTTGCCGACGGCCGCCGTGCCCCAGGTGCCACTTGCCGACCAACGCGGTCTCGTAACCCGCCTCGCGGAGCAGTTCCGGGAGCAGGATTTCGCTGGTCGGCAGGCCGAAGCGATCCCAAGGCCGGATGGGGCGGTCCTGGAGACCGAAACGAACCGGAGTGCGCCCCGTGAACAGGGCTGCGCGGCTGGGCGTGCAGAGCGGTTGGGCATAGAAACGGTCCAGAACCAAGCCTTGCTCGGCCAGGGCCGCGAGATTGGGAGTGCGCGGCTCTCCCTGGTGCCAGGAGAGGTCGGACCAGCCGAGGTCGTCGGCGATGAAGAGGACCAAATTGGGCCGATCGGGAAGCTCCGGGCCGTTCGGAGTGGCGGCGGTCCGGGAAGGAAGCGATTGGCCCCCGGCCGCTGGGAGGGATACCGCGGGGCACGCGCCCGCCACCGCGACGTAGAGGCAGGCGAGGAAGCTCCGAAGGAAGAGCGGTGAGAGCATTTGCGAGGGCCGGGGCCGTTGCGCGGCACGAAGCTGTAGTTTATGAACACTTCGTGGGTGCGGTGCGCCCTGAGGAGCTGTTTCATGGAAATCAGACTGCACGGTCGAGGAGGGCAGGGGGGCGTCACCTGCGCGAAGATCCTGGCGGCGATGTACGCCCGCCTGGGCAAGAGCGTCCAAACCTTCGGGGACTACGCCGGGGAACGCTCCGGTGCTCCAGTGCGCGCCTATACCCGGGTCGAGGATTCGACCATCACCAACCGGAACAAGGTCTACGAGCCCGACCACCTCCTCGTCCTGGACCCGACCCTGCTCGGAAGCGAGGTCGTGGCGGGTTTGCGCCAGGGAGGCGTTTTCCTGCTCAACACTCCGCAAGGGCTCGCGGCCTTCGGCTCGGAGGAGGTCTACCCCGCCTTTCGGATCGCCGCTCTGGACGCCACCGAGATCGCGCGCCGACACGAGATCGGCACGAGATCGGTGGTGATCGTGAACACGACCCTCGCCGGCGCCTTCGCCCGGCTGATGGATTTGCCGGAGGAACTGATCGAACAGGCCTATCGCGATCTCGGCTTGCACAGCAATCTGGGAGCGGCCATGGAAGCCTACCGAGCCGTCGTGTGGCGCGATCCGCTTCCCGGGGCGGTGGCACCGGATGCGAATTCGGTGAGTGCCGTCGGCGAGGGCGTCGAGGTCCAACCGCTGGCCGCTCACAAGGTCGGTCCTCCGACCGGGCTTCGGACGGGGAGCTGGCGCACGCAGATGCCCTCCTACACGGAACACCTGGCGCCCTGCAATGCCTGGTGTCCAGCGGGCAACGACGTGATCGAGTTCGTGCAGAGCGTTGCCCGCGAGGGTCCCGAGGCCGCCGCCCGGGTGCTGCTCGGGACGACTCCCTTCGCGGGAGTGTGTGGCCGGGTTTGTCCCGCCCCTTGCATGGCGGGGTGCAACCGTGCGGAGTACGACGGGGCGGTGAATATCCGCGGCCTGGAGCGTTGGATCGCCGATCACGCTTCGGAGGTCGCGCAACCGGAAGTCGAGGCGGATCGGGAACCCCGCCGCATCGCGGTGGTGGGCGGTGGGCCCGCGGGTTTGTCGGCGGCCTATCAACTCGCGCGTCGGGGGCATCGAGTGACCCTCTTCGAGGGGGAGGATGGGCTCGGTGGGGTCTTGCGAACCGGGATTCCCTCCTATCGATTGCCTCGGGAAGTACTCGACCAGGAAGTGGAGCGGATTCTCGGCCTCGGGGTCGAAAGCCGTTGCGGCCAGTTCCTCGACCGCGAACGGGTGGCGGAGTTGGCCCAGGAATACGAGGGATTGATCCTCGCCACCGGTTTGCAGAAGCTCCGTGGCCTCGAGGTTCCCGGGCACGAACTCGAGGGCGTGGAACAAGGGATTCGATTCCTCCATCGGGTCAACCTGGAGGGTGGCGTGCGGCTGGGCGGCCATGTGGTGGTCGTGGGAGGCGGCAACACCGCGATGGACTGCGCCCGATCGGCCCTGCGCAGCGGGGCGGAGAAGGTGACGGTGCTCTACCGGCGCAGTGAGGAGGAAATGCCCGCGATCCGGGAGGAGATCGCCGAAGCCCGGGAGGAAGGAGTGGTCTTCGAGTTCCTCGCTCAGCCGGTCGCTTTCCTCGGAGAGCGCAAGGTCTCGGGGGTGACGGTCGCCGAGGTCGATCTGGGAGAGCCCGACGATAGCGGTCGCCGCCGCCCGGTGGTTTCGGATCGGGAGTTCGACTTCCCTTGCGACAGGGTCCTCCTCGCCCTGGGGCAGTCCGCGGACGGCGGTTTGGTTCCCGAGG
>CAYVRL010000439.1:0-2346 GCA_964454065.1 uncultured Planctomycetales bacterium
CCTCACCCTGGCCGATCTGGAGTGGTTCCGCAACCTGGGACCGCTGAGAATCGGCGGGCTGGCCGGGTCCTTCCGGCCCCAGGAATCGAAACCGCCCGGTCGGGGGTTCAGCGCGAGGGGAGTGCGACGGGCAATGGGGTTGCCGGTGGGAACAGCCAGCCGCCGAACTCGAGGCTGGTCGGGGACATCTGACAGTTCCAGGCGTAGCTTTCACCCGCGAGACAATCCCCCCAATCCTTGGACGTGGGGAGATAACCGGTGCAGGTGACGTCTACGTGGAGTTGGCAGCGACTGTGGCGGCTCCAGGCCGGGGATTCCAGGTGCGCCATGCCCTGCGCATCGCAATCCACCCACGGACCGTACTCCCAGCTCATCGAACCCGGAGCCATCCAGGAGAGCTGCACCACCGCAGCCGGAAGCGCCGCCCCGAGCTGATCCACGACCTGTACGTCGATCGCGGTCGCGGCGAGGGTCCCGTTGCTGCTCGAAGTGAGGCAGGACAGTCCAGGCAAGGCGGCCAGGACCCCCACCACCAACCAGCCCGGAACGGGGAATGGACTCTGGTACCGACGCGTCATGGATCCTTCCTAAACCCGACGCACCCGAGGAAAAGGGCTTTCCTAGCGGATCAGCCGACGGTGGCGTGGAAGAGGGAAACGGCGAGGGCGGTCGCGCCGGAGGACAGAGCGAGACCGAAACCGATGGCCCACCAGAAGAGGGTCGGGCGCAAGTGGAAGAGGTCGGCTTTCATGAAGGCGCGCAGAAAGGCGACCGGGGGCAAGAGGCCGACCAACAGGGCGTAAGGGCCTTCCCGGCGCAGGAGGACCGCCTCCACCCGCAACCAGCAGAGGATGAAGAGCAGACCCCCCGCGGCCGCCACCCAGCTCGAACCGTGAACGATCGCGGAGGGAGTCAAGGAAGGTTGGGCGCCGAGCAGCAGAGTGGCATAGAGAGCGATCCAGGTCAGGCCGAGAAAGTGCCAATAGACGACCAGGTTGCGAACTCCGTCGTGACGCGCCTGGCTGTATCCGCCGAGCCGAGCGCGATGCAAGACCTGAGCGTGAAAGATCACCCCGCCGAGTACGTGCAAGGCGTGCAGGGAAGTCAACAAGTAAAAGGTGAAGGAATAGAGGTTCTTGGTCGCAGGGCCAAGGTGCGCGGCCGCGACCGCCCGCCAGTTGAGGACCTGAACCAGCAGGAAGGCGAGGGCCAGGGCTCCGGAGAAGCGCAGCCACGGCAATGCCGCGGCACAGCCGGAAAGACGCATGCGGCCGAGTGCGCGCTGAGCGCCCCAGCTCGAGAGCGCCAGCAGGCCGGTGCTCACCCAGAGCCCCCACGGCAGGGAAGGCAAGCCCTGATCCCAATAGGCGGATTCGCCCCGCACCACCCAGTAGCTCGCCAGCGCACTCGCGAAGAGCACCGCCAGCGAGGCGAGCATGACTTTCATCCCGAGCGCGCTGGTGCCCGGAGGCAGCTCCAGATCGCGGCCCGAGGAGGCACTCATCCGTCGAGGGGGTTCTGCTGCTGGTACTGCTGGATGTTCCGTTGGTAGTTGCCGCTATCGGTCAAGGTGATCGCGAGCAACAAACCGACGAAGGCAATGGCCACGAGGAAGATGAAACCATTGAAGTGCTTGTCCCAGCGCAGGTGCATGAAGATCAAACACACCAACAGCGACTTGATGGTGGAGATCAAGAGCGCCACCGTCAGGTCGAAGCCGTGGAGGTCCATCAGACCGGTCCACACGGTCAGGCCGGTCAGGGCGAGAAGGGCGAGGCAAGTCCCGAAGAGCATCCGCAGCGGCACGACGTGGCCGACCGTCGGGTGCGTGGTTTCGCTGGTGTGCGGAGAGGCGCTCATGTCAGCCGATCAAGTAGAGGAGCGGGAACAGGAAGATCCAGATGATGTCCACCAGGTGCCAGTAGAGCACCCCGAAGTCGACCGCGTTGTAGTCGTCCGGACCGAAGTCGCCGCGGAGGGCACGGAACAGGAGCCAACTGAGCAGCAGGATCCCGATCAGCACGTGGATCCCGTGCAGGCCGGTGAGGCAGAAGTAGATCGCGAAGAAGATGCCGACCTCCTCGCGGAACTCGGGATGCAGCTCGGCGGCCTCGGGGTAGGCTTCGCTCTCGACCCGCATCTCGGGAAGGACGTCGTTGTGGTCCTTCTTGTAGATCGAGTGCTGGGCGGAACCCCAGAGCAGACCTTCGTGGTACTTGTGGGAGTATTCGTTGTACTTGATCCCCAGGAACGCGAAGGCGCAGACGATGGTGACGATCAGGTTGAGGATCAACCCGCGGCGGCTCCCGAGCTGCGCACAGCGGACGGCCCACGCGGCGGTGAAGG
>CAYVRL010000440.1:0-2345 GCA_964454065.1 uncultured Planctomycetales bacterium
GAGAACGAACAGGAACGGGATCAGGGCGAAGGACGGCTTCACGATGGGCGGCATTCTACGGGCCCCGTGGGTGAGGGGGGAGAGGCCCGAAGAGTGTTAGGCTTCCTCCATGTCGGCATGCATTCGTACCCTGCTGCTCGTCTTGGGGACCGGCCTCCTGCTCCCCTCCTGTTTGCGCACCCGGATCGAGGTCTCCACCCAGGTGGCATCGGATGGGAGTCTCGAGCGCACGGTGAGCATCCAGAGCGAGGACGCGGGGAAGCCCGCCCCGCTTCCCGAGGGACTGCTGCCTCCGGGCGCCGGTTACGGGTTGCTCGAGGACGTGCCCGGCCGCCTGCGGGCGGCGGGGAGCTTCTCGGATCCTGGCCACGTTCCCCCCGCTTTCGGATTCCATGTGGAGGCCCTGCAAAGGGATTCCACCGAAAGTCTCTCCCTGAGCAAACAGGACTGGGGCCTGTTCACGATCTATCGCTATCAGGAAATGATTCACGATATCGTGGATCGGGATCAGGCGCTGGCGGCCTTGCAAGAAGTCAGTGACCGCTTGCTGGAGCTGAGTGACACCGCCCTCGCGTCGCTGCTCGGGGATTCCTATTCCCAAAGCGCCTTCCATCGTCAGCTTCGGGGGCGTAACACCGAGTTCGCGCATCGGCTGGCTTTCGTACTCTGGCAGGAACTGCTCGCCGGGCACCCGGACCGGGATCCGAAACGGATCGAAAGGCGGGTCGCTTCCACGTGTGCCGCCTATGGCCTGAAGATCCAACCCGAGTGGTTCGAACAGGATCCCGAATCCCCCGGTTCCCCCCTGCGTCGCGCGGTGGCGGACTGGTTGCGTCCCCAACTGGAAACCCCAGCCCCCGCGCAGGGGCGGAGTCCGATCCTCCCCGACCTGGACGCGCTGCTCTTTGGCGGTCCTTTCGAGCAAGCTCTCCGGGCCGCGGCGGAGCGGAGTTTCGGGGGCCCCGAAGGGGTGGAGGCCTGGATGGACCGCAGCCGGGCCCGCGTCTTCGGGATCTTCGGGGCCGTCCCGCTCCAGGTCTTCTCCGACCGGATGGATTTCACCCTGAAGGTCCACTTGCCCGGTACCTTGCTGCGCAGCAATGGTTTCCTGGGCGATCGGGGCTGGACCTTCGTCCAGTTTCCGAAGGAGGACATCTATCCCGATGGTGCCGGCTTGCGCTGTAGTTCCGTGGAATGGGACTATGGGGCGGTCGGGGCCTTCCCCCAGGCGGCGATCACTCCGGGGAACGAGAACGCCATTGCGTGGACTTGGGTCATCGGGGAGGGGCCGGATTCCACTCCCGATCCCGCTCTGGTCGCGGCCTTGCACCGTTCGGTCCATGCGATGGACCTGCAGGCCCTGCGCGACTACGCGACCTCCGAGGGTCTGGACAAGGACGCTCGCGCTCGTGCCCGCCACGCCTTGGACTGGTTGCAAGGGAAACGGGATTGAAGGCCCTGTCTCGGCTGGAGGGGCGCAGTGGGATCTTGCGTCTCGCGGCTCCACTGGTGCTCTCCTTCTGGCTGCGATCGGCCTTCGCTTGGATCGACCCGTTGTTCGCGGCTCATCTACGGACCGCGGAGGGTCACTCCCTGGCCGAGGCCTCGATCGCGGCGATCGGCCTCACCCTGCCCTTCGAGTTCCTGATGATCGCCTGCTGGGTGGGTGCTTCCAACGGCTTGACCGCGCGTCTCGCCACCGCCCTCGGGGCTGGGGAAGGAGCACGGGTGGAACAGCTGCTGCGCGCCGCGCGACGGGTGGTCTGGATCCTCTGCGCGATCTTCCTCCTGCTCGCTGCGCTGCTCTGGCTTTTCGGGGGGCGCGTGGGTTTGGATCCGGTGGTGACGCGACAGTTCCGGATCTACTCCGTCGTTCTCCTGGGTGGATCCGCCTTCACCTCTTTCTGGTCGGTGATTCCGGACTCCCTGGTCAAGGCCCATCACGATACCCGTACCACGATGTGGGCCGGTCTGCTCTCCAGTACCAGCAACGTGGCTCTGAACGCTTTCTTCGTCTTCGTCGTGGGCTGGGGGATCCTGGGAATCGCGCTCTCCACGGTACTCGGGCGTCTCGCGGGCCTGGCTTTCGCGATGAGCCGCGCCGCCGCCCACGAACGGAGGCGACGGGCGGTGCCGGGAGCGGCGGGGGAGGGAAGGGACGGTCTCCTCGCCGCGCCGGTCCGCGCCATCCTCGCGATCGCGATTCCCAGCGGGATGAGCTACGTCCTGATGGCTCTGGAATCCCAGGTGGTCAACCTGCTCCTGGCCCGCCAGCCCAACGCGACCTCGCTGCTCGCGGCCTGGTCGATCTACGACCGTTCGGTGCGTTTCATGGCCATGCCCGC
>CAYVRL010000441.1:0-2336 GCA_964454065.1 uncultured Planctomycetales bacterium
GCCAGGCCTTCCAGCGCGGCTTCCTCTACGGGGCGGCCCGGGGCGGCTTGGACTTTCTGCTCGGCGGGCGGTTGCCCGGTACGATCCGCGGCCAGAGCGATCACGAGCGCTACCGCTCGGGTGTTCCTTCCCGACTACCCGAGCCCAACTTCGACGGCCAGATCAGTTTCGACAAGCTGACCAGCGTCTATCACTCCGGAACCGCGCACGAAGAGGATCAACCCGGCCATCTCCTGATCGGGGATCCCTCCCTCTGTACCGAACGCTGCACCGCTGAGTTCGGCAACCCTTGCCAGCACTTCTGCCCGGCTGGAGTCTACGAATGGCACGGAGAGGACGGCCTGCGCATCAACGCATCCAACTGCGTGCACTGCAAGACCTGCGATATCGCCGATCCCTACCAAACCATCACCTGGACGGTCCCCGAGAGCGGGGGACCCGGCTACGCGGGCATGTGAACCCCCCAACCCCTGAAGCATCGAACCCATGCGTACTCTCCTCAGCACCACCGCAAGCAGTGGTCGCCATGATCTCACTTCGATTCTGGTGCCGCTCGGCAAGCTCCCCGAACTTCCGGCCACCGCGCCTCCTGCCTCGACCTGGAAAGGGGATTTCGGCAAGGAGGAGGGAGACCACCTGCTGCTTCGTGGGGCGCGCGGCCAGCGCTGGTTCCTGCAACGCGTCGCCCGGACTCCGAGTACCGAGGCCCTGCGTTGCGCCGCCGGGCGGTCCCGTCAGGAAGCGGAAACCGTCGAGCGCGCATCCCTGGTGATCGACCTCTCCCTATTGCCCCGCGATCCCGAAGGGGTGCGTGCCGTGGCGGAGGGAGCGGGGATGGCCGCTTACGACCCCGCGGTGGGCAAGAAGGAGCGCAAACGGCCCTGTGTGAAACGCATCACCCTGATCGGTGCCGGTTCCTCACGGGCCGCCCGCCAGGCCTGCAAGGAGGGAGCCCTGGCCGCCGAGGCCAACCTCGCGGCGCGGGAACTCGCCAACCTGCCCGCCAATCTGCTCACTCCCCGGGATTTCGCTCGCCGCGCCCGAGCCCTCTGCCGCCGCAGCCCCCGCTTGCAGTGCAAGGTCCACGGCGAGAAGGCGATGAGGGAGATGAAGATGGGGGCCCTGCTCGGGGTGTCGAGGGGTTCGGCCCAGGAGGCCCAGCTCGTCCACATGCGGTACCGACCGACGCGCGGCAAGGCCAAGGGGCGGATCGCGGTGGTCGGCAAGGGCCTGGTCTTCGACACCGGCGGGATCAGCCTGAAGCCCAGCGCCAAGATGGAGGACATGAAATTCGACATGTGCGGAGCCGCCGCGGTGTATGGGCTCTTCCACGCTCTCGCGCACGGTCTGGAACTCCCCTGGGAAGTCCACGGGGTGATGGCTTGCGTCGAGAACATGCCGGGAGGCAACGCGCAACGCCCCGGCGACATCGTCACCGCGATGAACGGGAAGACCATCGAAGTCCTGAACACCGACGCGGAGGGTCGGCTGGTCCTCGCCGATGCCCTCGTGTACACGGCGCGGAAGATCAAGCCGGATCGCATCTACGACCTCGCCACCCTGACCGGGGCGGCGATCGTGGCCCTCGGGCACCATGCCTCCGCCATCCTCGGCAACGACGAGAAACTGCGTGACGCGGTCCAGGAAGCGGGGGAACGATGCGGCGAGCGCTGCTGGCCGCTGCCGCTCTGGGAGGTCCACGAGGAAATGATCCGCGGCAGCTACGCGGACCTCAAGAACATCTACGCGCCGGGGCAGGGGGCGGGCACCATCGCCGGCGCCGCTTTCCTGGCCCAGTTCGTCGCCGAGATCCCCTGGGTGCACATCGACATCGCGGCGACTGCTTGGGAAGGGCCGGACAAGCCCTACGCGAGCCGTGGCGGCCGGGGCACCGGTGTCCGACTCCTGCTCACGACCCTGGGGGCGTGATGCCGCTCCTTCCCGCGCTGTTTCTGCTGGTGTTCCTCGGAGTCCTCACCGCGCCGCTCTCCGCACACCAGCAGGAGGGACTCCAGCAATGGGTCCAGGAAAAACTTCCCGGTTTGGTGCAGGTCTATCAGAAGCTCCATCGGGCCCCGGAACTCTCCTACCACGAGGAACAGACCTCCACCGCCCTGGCGGCGATCCTGGAGAGCTTGGGTTTCCGCGTCGAGCGAGGGATCGGCGGTTATGGGGTGGCGGGGCTGCTCCGCAATGGCGAGGGACCGGGGGTGCTGGTGCGCACCGACATGGAGGCCTGGCCGATCCGCGAGCGGACCGGCTGGGCCCACGCCACGTCCTTCGCCCAATCCGACCAGGACGTGCAGCCGTGTCCCCCCCCCCCCGCCCCCCCCCCC
>CAYVRL010000442.1:0-2326 GCA_964454065.1 uncultured Planctomycetales bacterium
CGTCGTCCATGTCCGCGCTCATCATGAAATAGGAACCCGGGCGGAGATGTTCGAGACGGTAACGGCCTTCCTCGTCGGTCGCGGTCTGGTGGCCGTCCTTGGCCTGGATCGAAATCGCTCCGACCATGCGATTGGGCAGCGGCCGACCATTCCGGTCGGTGACCTGACCGGTCAAACTGCCTCCGGCCTTCAACTCCACGTAGATGCCGCCTCGTTCCTCGAAGGCCTGAAGCGGTGGGATCCCCTCGCTCGCCGCGGCATAGCCATCCGCCAGGACATTGACGTGATCCGCCCCTTCGGCGACTCCGTGGAGGACGAAACTCCCGTCCGGCGCGCTCTCGGCGAAGGATGTCTCGGTCCCGAATCCCGTCGAGAGCGCCTGCAAGACCGATTCCTCTCCCTTCCCCGCGCTCACGATCGCTCCGCCCACCGGCAAGCGAGTGGCGGCATCGGAAACGCGACCGCTCAGGGTGGCGCCGCTTTGCAGCATGATCACCACCTTGGTCGCGGTGTCGCCGCCGATCACCTCCACTTCCTTGGACTTGGCCGCGAGGCGTTCCACGGCCTTGGCGGTGAAGGTCCACTTGCCGGGGAGCAGGCCGTCGATCCGGAAGCGTCCGTCCGGGGAATCCACGAGTACGGTGGCCGCCAGTTCGTTCCGCAGCGAGGTCCAGGGAGGGAGGAGCCGCTCCTTCGCCCTCAGCCACGCGGGGCCGCCCAGTCGGGCCTTCCCGACGGCCGGGCCGTCTCCGCCGATGGATCCGGTGGCTTGGATTCCCAGCGCTCCCCGATCGGCGGGAACGGGGTCGCCGCGCTTTCCGGTCAGGGTGTAGACGCGCACCGGACGTCGGGCGGCCACGTCCATCACCACTCCCTCCACAGCGCCAGGGCGGAAGAGCTGGAGCACGGGGATCTGGTCCTCCCCGAGATCCTCCAGTCGGTAATCGCTCTGTACGAATCCCGGGGCGCTGACCCGAAGGCGTGCGTCGTGCCAGGCGGCGATCTCGAAGCGTCCCGCGGCATCGGTCCAGACCGGGGCGCCCTGGGGCAGGAGTTCGGGCAGGATGCTCTTCGCCGCGCCCAGGAACAAGCCGCCCGGAGTCTTCATCGGGTTCCTCCTGCCGCCCTCGGTGTCGGGGTCGCGGCCCTCGGGAATACTGGAGAGTTCGACCCGCGCCTTCACCACCGGTTTCCCCGCCCCGTCCACCACCCGGCCGACCAGCTTGCGGGTGGTGTCGAGGATCAGATCGGGGGCCAGGGAAGCGGTTTCGCTCACGCGCGCGGTCTGGGGAGCGGAACGGCCGCCGCCGCCCTGGGCGAGGAGCAGGTAGAGGGCATGGGGAAGCATGGGGAAGCGGTACTGCCCCCCCGCGGCCGAGAGTTCGGTCCAGGCTCGCGGGTCGCGGACGAAGGGGATCACCAAGCGCAAGTCCAGGGGAATCGCGACCACCGTGGCATGGGGAATCCCCTTGCCGTCGGGGTCCACGATTCGGCCCGAGAGACCTCCCATCGGGAGGAGATGGACCCGAACCCCGCCTTCCTGGGCGACGGGAAGGGGGCCGAACTCGCCGATCCCGCTCATCAGGGAATCGGCGAAAGCGTTCGCCGTCAGGGGTTTCCCCGCCGGGACCGCGTCCACCGCGAAGCTGCCGTCGGGGCCGGTGTAGACCCGTTCCATGAAGAAGCTGCGATCCCGGATCGCGGCGAGGAGGTACTTGATTCCGGGACCGATCAGGACCTCCGCGCCGGCCACCGGTGCCCCGTGGGCGTCCACGACGGTACCGCGCAAGGAGGCTCCGGCCACGGTGCGGACCACCAGTTCCTTGCCCCCGTCGAGGGCGCCCGGGGCGACGAGCTGACGGCGCGGAGTCAAGCGCTGGTGGCTACGGGCGACGAGGTAGAGGGTGCGACCGGGAACCCCATCGAGGCGAAAGCGACCTTCCTCGTCGGCGAAGACCGAAGCCAGGGGCTCCAAGGAGAAGGCGAGGGGGTGATCCAGGAGTTCCGTGGGGTCGGTTTCGAAATCCAGCACCGGGAAGGGAGAGGAATAGGCGGCCACCCAGGCGCCCGGGACCGGTTTCCCCCGTTCATCGACGACCAGGCCGGGGAGTTCGTGTCCCCCCTTGCCGCGCTTGAGGCCGCGGGGATCGAACGCCGCGGCTTGCGGGGTGCTCTTCCGGCCTTGCGGGTCGAGTTCCCCTTGGAAGGCCGCTCCCCGCGGCGAAGGGGAAGGCCGACGGGGGCTCGCCAGGGAGCTGGTCGGCGGGGGAGTGGGGCTCCCGTCGCGAAGGAGTAGCCAGACCAGGCCGCCGCCGATGGCCAGGAG
>CAYVRL010000443.1:0-2324 GCA_964454065.1 uncultured Planctomycetales bacterium
GAACTCGCCCTCGCCCTCCAGCGAGTCCAGCTCCAGCGCGGGGAGCTGGTCCGGCAACTCCAGGAGGAATTCCACCAGCCGCTCGAGGACCTCGCTCGCACGGTCGGTCTGGAGGCCGACGATGCCCGGATCGAGGAGGAAGAGCTTGCCGCTCTCCGGGCGGAATGGGAAGCGCTGCGCCAGCGCCTGGACGGCTTCGGGGCGGTCAACCTGGAAGCGGTCCACGAACTCGAGGAGCGGGAGGAACGACTCTCCTTCCTCGAGCGAGAGCGCCGTGACTTGCTGGAGGCTCGGACTCGACTGGAAGAGACCATCGAGGATCTGGATGCGCGCAGCCGCGAGCGTTTCCTCGCCACCTTCGCCGCGGTCCAGGATCAGTTCGAGGGCATCTTCCGGCGCCTCTTCCGAGGCGGTCGAGCCGACCTCTCCTTGGAAGACGGGGAGGACCCCTTGCAAGCGGGGATCGAGATCCATGCTCGGCCCCCGGGCAAGGAACTGCGTTCGATCAAGTTGCTCTCCGGCGGGGAACGCACCCTGACCGCGCTGGCCCTCCTGCTCGCGGTCTTCCGTTCCCGTCCCTCGCCCTTCTGCGTGCTGGACGAAGTGGACGCTGCCCTGGACGATGCCAACATCGCCCGATTCCTGGACGTCCTCGAGGACTTCACTTCCAGTACGCAGTTCCTGGTGGTCACCCACAACAAACTGACCATGGCCCACTGCGAATCGCTCTTCGGAGTGACCATGCGCAAGGCTGGAGTCAGCCTGGTGGTTTCGGTGGACCTTTCCGAAATCCCGGACCAGGTTTCCGAGAGGAGTACGGAAAGGGTTCCGGAGCGGCGCTTACCCGCGCGGGACGAACGGGCGGGGGAGACGGCTCCCCGTGAGGCCGCTCAACCTCCGGTGGCCGAACTCGGGTGTTCGGACAGGTAGGCTTCGATCCGCGGTAACGCGGCCAGGACCACCCGACCGATGGTGCCCAGGCTTTCGGCACCACACTTGTCGAGAGTGTCCTCGGCGGTGTGCCACCACCGATTGCTCGGGCCGTAGCGGAAATCGATGAGGTCGGCACAAGGGACTCCGTCGTGCAGGAAGGGGCGATGGTCGTCCTTGATCTCGCGGCGATCCACGAAGAGCTGCGGTTGGCCGATGGCTTGGGCGCTCCGTTCGAAGATCCGCCGCAGCCAGGAGGTGGAGAGACTCTCGATACTCACTCCCAGGTCCTTGTCCCCGACCATGTCCAGGAGTATCAAGGCGCCGATGCGGCGAATGCTCCCGTCCTCCTTCATGCTCGCGGCGAGGGCGCGACTTCCGAAAGTGGAGTTGTTCTCGTCGTCCCAGGGCACCGGATAGAAGGGTTCCTCGCCGTCGAACCAGCAGAGGACCAGACCCGGCCCGGAGCGGGGAACCGTACCGCCGAGCTGCCGTCCCAATTCGATCAACACCGCGCTGCTCGAAGCGCCGTCGTTGGCGCCGACGAAGCGGGGGCGGTCGAAGGTGTCGTAGTGGCTGGCGAACCAGATCTCTCGTGCTTCGGTGCCCTTGCGCCGCGCGATCAGATTGACGCCTTGGATCTCGCCCTTGCGCCGCGCTCCCTCGGGTGCCCGTGCGATGAAGGGGAACTCCTCGAATTCCCATCCCAGACCCTCGAGTTGTTTGCGGATGTAGGCTCGACTCTCGGCCAGCGGCGGCGTACCGATCCGCCGCGGTCCCAGTTCCACGAAGTGCTCCAGATCCGCCCAGGCGCGCGCGGCGTCGAACTCGATCGGTCCAGCGGTGGAGCCGGCCTGATCGCAGGCGGCCAGGAGGAGGAGCGGGAAGAGAATCGTGAGGCGCATGGATTTCCCTTGGAAGGGCGGCATGATACGCCCGTGGCCTCCCCCTCGCCGCCGCCGCTGCCCCCGGAAACCGCCCTCCGCGTCTCCATCCCCTCCTTCTGCGCCCTCGCCCTCCTCCTCGACACCTTGTGCCGGGGGACTTCTTCCCGTTTCCTGACACCGTTTGCCTGGTTCGCCACCCTGGGACTGGTTTCCCTCCTTCTTGCCTGGGTGGTGCGCCGCTTTCCCCGCTGGCGGGTGCTGATCGCTCCATTGGGAGCGGGGATCCTCCTCTTCGCGATCTACACGGCGCTGTCCACCCTGATTCCCGACCTGCTCCCCGAGGACCGGGAGTGGAGCATGCTGGCCTTCGATCGGCAGGTACTCGGCTATTTCTGGGAGCCGGTCTGGACCCCCTTGCTCTCGGCCTGGTTCACGGATTTCCTCCAAGCGGTCTATACATCCTTCTACATCCTGCCTTTCGCTTTCGGCCTCTGGTTCTACCTGAAG
>CAYVRL010000444.1:0-2320 GCA_964454065.1 uncultured Planctomycetales bacterium
AAGGAGAGGGCTTCGTCCAGGGAAAAGCCGACCCGAGAGGGGTTCGCTATCCTGCCGAGGATGCACGAGATCCTCTGGACGCCTGCCCCCGAGCGCGTCTCCGCGAGTCGGATGCGCGCCTTCCAGGACTTTCTCCGCGCGCGGGGAAAGGATGTCGGAAATGACGATGCGGCGCTCTGGAAGTGGTCGGTCGAGGAAGCGGCCGAGTTCTGGTCGGCGCTCTGGGATTTTTGCCAGCTGCGCGGCGAGAAGGGCGAGCGGGTGTTGGTGGACGGCGAGCGGATGCCCGGTGCCCACTGGTTTCCCGAGGCCCGTTTGAGCTTCGCCGAGAATCTCCTGGCGGGGGATCCGGAGTCGTCGGCCCTCGTCTTCCGCGGCGAGGACGGTCGCCGCCGCGAGCTGGATCGCGCCGAACTGCGCCGCCAGGTCGCGTGCTTGCAGGCCTGGTTGCGCGCGCGCGGGGTGAGCGCCGGCGATCGGGTCGCGGCTTTCCTTCCCAATTCGCCCGAGGCGGTGATCGGCATGCTCGCCACCGCTAGCCTGGGCGCGGTGTGGTCCTCCTGTTCGCCGGACTTCGGCGTGCCCGGGGTGCTGGATCGCTTCGGTCAGATCGAACCCAAGGTGCTGCTCGCCGCCGACGGCTATCTCTACAAGGGGAAGTCCCATTCCTCGGGGGAGAAGCTGCGCGCGATCCGCGCCGGGCTGCCGACGCTGCGCGGCACCTTGTTGGTTCCCTTCCTCGACCCCGCGGCGACGGAAGAGGGCTGCGTTCCTTGGGCGGAAGCCGTGCCCGAGGGAGCGGCGCCGGAACTCGCGCTGCCGCGCTTCCCCTTCGAACACCCGCTCTACATTCTCTTCAGTTCGGGGACGACCGGGAAACCCAAGTGCATCGTCCACGGGCAGGGCGGAACCCTCTTGCAGCATCTGAAGGAACATCGCTTGCACACCGATCTGCGCCCGGGAGAGACCCTGTTCTACTTCACCACCACCGGTTGGATGATGTGGAACTGGCTGGTCAGCGCCCTGGCGAGCGAGGTACGGATCCTGCTCTACGACGGGAACCCCTTCCACCCCAGTCCCGCGGCGATGTGGGACCTGGTGGTCGAGGAACGGTGCGCGGTCTTCGGCACTTCGGCCAAGTTCCTGGACGCCTGCAAGAAGGCCGGGTTGCGGCCGCGAGCGAGCCACGATCTCTCCCGACTGCGCGCGATCCTCTCCACCGGCTCCCCGCTGGTGCCGGAATCCTTCGAGTGGGTCTACCGCGAGGTCGCCGCCGACGTGCAGCTCGCTTCCATCACCGGCGGCACCGACATCGTTTCTTGTTTCGCCTTGGGTTCGCCGACGCTTCCGGTGCGCAGCGGCGAGTTGCAGTGCCGGGGCCTGGGGATGGCGGTGGAGGTCTGGGATCCCGAGGGTCGGCCGCTGGTTGGGGAACCGGGGGAGCTGGTCTGCACCCGCCCCGCACCGTCGATGCCGGTGGCCTTCTGGAACGATCCCGACGGCAGCCGCTATCGCGCCGCCTATTTCGAGCACTACCCCGGGGTGTGGCGTCACGGAGATTGGGTGGAACTCTGCCCGAGCGGCGGCATGGTGGTGTACGGTCGTTCCGATGCCACCTTGAACCCGGGTGGAGTGCGCATCGGCACCGCCGAGATCTATCGGCAGGTGGAGCAGATTCCGGAGGTCGAGGAGGCGATCGTGGTCGGGCAGGACACCGGCGACGGCGACCAGCAGGTGCTGCTCTTCGTGCGCTTGCGCGCCGGGGTGGTCCTGGACCCGGCCCTGGAGGAGCGGATCCGGCGGCGCATCCGCGAGAACACCACCCCGCGGCACGTCCCGGCGCGGATCGCGGCGGTGGCGGACATTCCTCGCACCCGCTCGGGGAAGATCTCCGAGATCGCGGTGCGCGAAGTCATCCACGACCGCCCAGTGCGCAACACCGCGGCCCTCGCCAACCCCGAAGCCCTGGACGAATTCCGCCCCTACGCGACCACCCGTCCGCGTCCCTAGGGAGACGCGGGGGCTTCGCCTACCCGACTCGATCCTGGAGAGCTTTGAGGATCAGGGGGTCCGCTGGGCGTGGAGTACCTTCTCAACGCAGGCTCATGGCGATGGCCTCGATCGCTTTCATGCCCTGTCCGAACCGGGCGATGGCCTCGCGGTTCCTCTTCAGTTCGCTGTAGGGGAGGAAACGAACATCCAGATCGCCTACCCGGCTGAAAGCAGGGCGCTGCAATTCTGCTCGGACGTCGGCTTCGCGCGAATCCGGGGCGACCAGGGACATGGGTAGCCCGGTCTGTCCGTTATCGAGAGCCAGGTC
>CAYVRL010000445.1:0-2319 GCA_964454065.1 uncultured Planctomycetales bacterium
GACGCTACCGTTTCGTGGTGAATTCGCTGGCGGAACTGGCGGAAGTCCTGCTCGTGGAAGCGTCCGCCTAGGCGGGCGGGACCGGGGGCACGGGGACCCCGCCCCCGGCGCCCGCCGGATGGAAGAGTTCCCGCACCGATCCCAGACCGCCGAGGGCGGCGCTGGCCTCGAAGGGAAGGAAGACCGTCTTGCTGCCATCCGACTGCTTACCGATGGAGGCCAGGGTTTGGAGGTAACGGGTGGCGATCCGGTAGCTGGCGTTGTCGAATTGACTGCCTCCGAGAGCCGTGCGAATCCGTTCCAGGGCCAGGGCCTCCCCCTCGGCGACCTTGAGCCGCGCTTCGGCTTCGCCCTCGGAACGCAGCACTGCGGCCCGCTTGGACCCTTCCGCCTCCGCGATCGCGGCGTCACGGCGACCTTCTGCTTTGAGGATCTGGGATTGCTTGATGCCCTCGGCCTCCAGGATGCGGGCGCGACGGTCCCGTTCCGCGGTCATTTGCTTCTCCATCGTCTCGCGCACCGTTTCCGGCGGCACGATGTCCTGGATCTCCACGCGGTTGACCTTCACTCCCCATTTGTCCGAGGCTTCGTCCAGCACCGTCCGCATGCGTCCGTTGATCTCCTCACGGGAGGAAAGGGTGGAGTCCAGATCCAGTTCTCCGATGATCGCCCGCAGGGTCGTCTGAGCCAGCTTCTCGATGGCATTGGGCAGGTTGGCCACCTCGTAGACGGCTCTCTTCGGATCAGTGATCTGGTAATAAAGAAGGCCGTTGACTCCGATCACCACGTTGTCACAGGTGATCACCTGCTGGCGAGGAAAATCCAGGACTTGTTCACGCAGGTCGACGAAAGACCGGGGTAGGAAACGGACCCATGGCTGGCCGTCGCGGGTCTCGGTATAGATTCGCCAGGCGATCGGGCGCGGACGGTCGAGGATGGGCCAGATGATGTTGATTCCGGGTTGGAGGACGCGATGGAAACGACCCAACCTTTCGATGATCACCACGCTGGCTTGTTTCACCGTCCTCAGGCCCAAGAGGCCCATCAAGACGACGAAACCGATCAGTGCGAGAAGGAGGATCAGGATGGGGTCGATGCTGACTGCCATGATTGCAAGGGTCCGGGCTGGAGGTTCAAAGCTTCTCCACGATCAGACGATTGCCGTCGACGCGGAGGACTCGTACTCGGTCGCCGCGGTGGAGGACCCCACCGTCGGCGGCCTCGGCCCGCCATTCCTCGGCACCCAGTTTGGCCCGCGCAATCGCCCCAGCGGCGGAGTCCTCGAGGATGAAGGCATGACGTCCGACCAAGGCATCCACATTCGTTGCCTGCGTCTTGCTGTGGAAGGAACGGAGGAGCATGGGACGGAGGGTGAAGAAGGACAGGAAGGTGAGGATCGCGAAGACCCCGAGCTGGGCTTCGAGGTCGTGCCAACCGAGGAAGTCGCAGAGGGAGGCCCCGACCGCTCCCACGCCCAGACAGGCGAGCACGAAACCCGGTGTGAGCATCTCCAGGATACCCATCAGAATCGCGAACAACAGCCAGACGTGCCAGGCCAGGAAGCGCTCGAATCGCAGGGCCTCGCGAAGCTGATCGAGGAAAGAAGGATCTTGGAGGAGCGGTGTCATGAGGATCCTGGCGCTCAGGAGCCCTTACGCACCAACCCCATCCCCACTTCGATGGCTTTTTCGAGCTGCCGGTCGAGGCCCAGGGCGAAGTCGCCGGGGAGGTTCTCGACCGGGTAGTCGGGTACACACCCGTGCCCTTCCATGTTGGTCATCTTGCCGTCGTTCACGTACCAACCCCGCATCGGCAAACGCACGAAGGAACCATCGAGGAGGGTCGCTCCGCCGGTGGAGATCACCGCGCCGTAGGTCTGCTTGCCGACGATCGGCCCCCGCTTCAAGGTCTTGATGGCCCAGGAGAAAATTTCCGCGTTGGAGTAGGAGTCCTCGTTGCAGAGGACCACCACGGGTTTCTCCCAGGCGGCGAAGATGCGCCGCCCCTGCGGATAGCCCGGCCCACCCCCACGAGGGACGGTGATCGCGTGATCTCGGACCATGAGCATCGCCAGCACCATGTCCGTGGTCCAACCCCCGCCGTTCTCCCGCACGTCGATCAAGAGACCATCCTTGCCGTGCCCGGCGGCGTAGAGATCCCGTTCGAATTCGAGCAGGCTCGGAGTTCCCATCCCTTCGATGTGGATGTAGCCCAAGCGTCCTCCGGAGGCCTTTTCGACTCGATCCCGGCTGCGTTCCACGAAGCGCCGGTACAAGGCTTCACGCATCGTGCTCCAGGGAGCGGGACGGATCAGGATCT
>CAYVRL010000446.1:0-2311 GCA_964454065.1 uncultured Planctomycetales bacterium
GGTGCCTGCTCTACCACGATCCCGAGTACCCGATCGTGCGTTTCGACCGCGTAGGGCGGCGTTACCAGGCGGTGTAGTCGCTGCTCTCGGGGCGGGGCTCGCAGAGCATCTGAACCGTACTCACCAGTCCGAGCATGGCCAGCGCGGCCGCGGCCAGCGGCCACCAGAGGCCTTGCTGCAGATCGCTCTGGGCATCGGCGATCATCCGCCCCCAGGAGGGTGCCCCGCCCATCCCCACGCCCAGGAAGGAGACCACGACCTCCGCCTTGATGGCGAAGACGAAGGCCAAACCGAACTGCATCCGGAGGAGGGGGCGGAGGTTGCGCAGCAGGTGGGTGCGCAGGACGTGGAGCCGCCCCGCTCCCGCCAGTCGGGCGGCAGCGACGAAGCCCCGTTCGCGCAGGCGCAGGACTTCGGCGCGGGTGGAGCGGAAGACGCCCACCCAGCCCGCCGCCGCGACCGCGGTGACGACCGTCCAGAAGCCTTGCCCGAGCATGAAGCCCACCGCGAGCACCATGAGGATTCCGGGGATCGCGGCGAAGGCGGCGGCCAGCGCGATCAGGAAAGCGTCCACGGGGCCGCGCAGGCTGCCCGCGAGCAGCCCCGCGCCGGCGCCGGCGAGGAGGGTCAGAGCCGCTCCGACGGCGCCGATT
Organism: uncultured Planctomycetales bacterium; assembly: GCA_964454065.1. Lineage (GTDB taxonomy): Bacteria > Planctomycetota > UBA1135 > UBA1135 > UBA1135 > CAYVRL01. The sequence goes on from CAYVRL010000446.1 coordinate 654, forward strand.
GCGATGGCCAGACGGGTGCCCTGGAGGACCAGGGCCCAGACCTCCCGGCCCAGATGGTCGGTGCCGAGAGGGGGGTGGACGAAGGGAGACAGGCTCTCCGCACCGGCGTGCAGTTCCCGCCAGTCGGTGCCCCACCAGCCCAGGGCGGCGGCGGCCGAGGCCAGCAGGTAGAGGGCGAGGAGGGTTTTCCAGCCGCGCATCGTCAACTCTTGCGGCGCAGGCGAGGGTCCGCCCAGGCCGCGGCGAAGTCGGCCAACCACTGGGCGAGGAGGAAGGCCAGGGCGGAGAGGAAGGTGATGGCGCGCAGCACGGCGGCGTCGCGGCCCTGGATGGCTTCCACGGTCCAGCTTCCGAGGCCCGGAATGCCGAAGAAGCGCTCCAGGAGCAAGGATCCGAGCATCAGGAAGGGCAAGGCCACCAGCATCCGGTTGAGGAGTTGGATGCCGAGATTGGGGAGTAGATGGTGGAGCAGCACGCGCGCTGGGGAGAGCCCCTTGGCCCGGGCGGTGCGCAGGTAGGGTCGTTCGCTCTCTTCCACCGCGAGCGCTCGCCAGAAGCGGAACTCGGGGGCGAAGCCCACCAGCACCCAGATCAGGATCGGCAGGGCGAGGTAATGCAGGTAGGGGGGAGCCCAACCGTAGACCGGGAAGAGGCCCAGGTCGGCCGCCAACCAGCGCTGCAGGAAGAGGATCCAGACCAGCGAGCTGATGGCGAGCATCGCGGCGGAAGCGGTGCCGAGGAGACGATCGAGGTGTCCGCGGCGCAAGGCGCAGGCGAGGGCGGCCAGCAGGGCCAGAGCGGTGGTGAGCAGGAAGGCGGGGAGCGCGAAGGCCAGGGAACGGAGGCCACGGCTGCGGAGGGAAGCGGCGATGGGCAGGCCGTCGCGGCTGCGGCCGAGATCGAAACGGAGGAGGGCCAGCCCCTGGCTGCAGAACCGTCGCCACGCGGGTCGCGGTTCCGCCCAGGCGAGTTCCAAAGTGCGTCCTGCGTCGAGGTCCAGCGCGAGGTCGTCGAGGGCCACCCCGCAGCCGCGGGCGGGGAGTTCGGGGCGCAGGGCCGTGGCTCGTAGGGTGCAGCCCGGTGGGGGAGCCGCTTCCATGGCGGCGGCGAAGGCGGCACAGTCGCGGTTCGCGTAGGGCCAGCGGCGGAGGAGTGTCCCGTCGTCGTCCACGCAAAGGAGGGCGTCACGGTCGTCGCGCAGGCCCAGCCGTTGGGGGGGGCCCTCCAGGCGCAGGCGCAAGGCGCGGGGTTCGAAGGCGGCGAGCAGTCCGAGGCGCACGCGGGCCGCGCCCAGGGAGCTGGCGTCGGCGTGGCGGCCGACCTCGATGCGGGCGGGATCTCCCAGCAGCCCGCTGTCGAAGATCGTGAAGACGATCACGTGGGCGCCGATCGCGACTCCGCAGAGGATCAGGAACTGGCGCGCCAGCCGTCGGATCACGGCCTCCCCTCGACCACGAAGTGTTTGCAGGCGAAGAGGGCGAAGGCGTTGACCCGCACGTTGCGTAGCCAGGGCTGGAGGAGCAGGAAGCTGCGCCGATGATCGATCGGAACCACCGGCATTTCCTCCCCCAAGCGCGCTTCCAGTCGCCCCGCCAGGCGGGTGCGGGTGTCGCCGGGGGGGAGGGCGCGGAACCGTTCCAGGAGCTGGTCGTAGATGG
>CAYVRL010000447.1:0-2310 GCA_964454065.1 uncultured Planctomycetales bacterium
TTCGGTGTCTGGAGTTCCGCCGTGTACTCTTCCGATCTATGACCCGCGCATGTTCACCCCGGCGCAGGTTCAGATAGACATCCGGGGCCACCCGACTCAAGGGTGCCGAGAAATCCATGAACTGCCGGTAACGTTGCAGCTCGTCCTCCTTCTCGCTGCGCGGAACCACCCGCACCACGGCCTTCTCGCGGAAGGCGAGCCGCATCTGATAGGCGACCTCGAAATCGCCGCGCAGGGAAAGCAGGAATGCCTGATGCTCGGCCTTGGCGGGAGGTTCGGAATCCTTCGGCTCGGGACTGGGGGCGACCGCGAGTTGCAGATCCTCCAACTCACCCTCGTCCGTGGCACGTTCGGCGCGGTTCAGGAGCTCGGGGAGTTCCTTCTCCGCGAGCAGGCGAAGCAGATTGACGCGACGGCGCTCGAGGGCGACCGCGGCCTCCAGGCGGCCGACCAGCAGGTCGAAACCGAGAGGGTTGGGAAAGAGACCGGCGAGGCCGGGATCGGCGAGGCGCAGCCAGGCGAGGGATTCGCCCTGCGCAAGGGCATCACGCAAACGCCGGAAGACCGGCGTCTTCAGCCCGAGAGCCTTCGCGACACGCTGGTCATCCAGCGGATGCGGGTGAGGAGACATGGTGCCGGGATTCTACCAGCCCCCCTGGAGGGCGGGTTCCCGGCATGGGGGCTACTTCCCGCCCTCCTTCAGATCCTTGAGTAATTTCTCGGCCAGGTAGGCGGGAAGCTCGCGGTAATCCAGGGGTTCCATCGAGAACGTACCCCGCCCCTGGGTGAGACCGCGGAGCCGACTGGCGTAGTTGAACATTTCCGCGATCGGGACCGCACCACGAATCTCTCTCAAATCGCCGGTCAGGGCGATTTCGTCGACCGCCACCCGGCGCGTGTTGAGATCGCCGATCACGTCGCCGAGGAATTCCTCGGGCACCTGGACGGAGAGTTTCATGAAGGGTTCGAGAATGGTGGTGTTGTCGGCCACCGCCTTGCGGAAAGCGAGCTGCCCCGCGGTCTGGAAAGCGAGTTCACTGGAATCGACGTCATGGCTCTTCCCGAAGTGCAGGGTCGCCTTGACGTTCACGTAGGGCCACCCGAGCCTGCCCCCGCTCCGCGCGGCTTCGCGAAGTCCGTTTCCAACCGCGGGGATGTACTGGCGGGGAATCACGCCACCGGTGATTTCGTCCACGAACTCCAGCTCTTCCTCTTCCCCCTTCTCGAAACGAACGTTGACCACCGCGAACTGGCCGTGCCCACCCGACTGCTTGACGTGCCGGGCCTCGACGTCGCGTGGAGCGGTGATGGTCTGCCGGTAGGCGACCTTGGGTTCCCCGACCTCGATCCCGACCCCGTGATCGCGCTGGATTCGCGTAGTGACGATTTCGAGGTGCAACTCCCCCATCCCGGAGATCACGATCTCGTCGGTATCGGGATCGACCCAGGAGTGAAAGGAAGGATCCTCTCGACAAAGATTGGAGAGCACTTCGCCGAGCTTGTCGCGATCCTTGAGGGATCGGGGTTCGATCGACATGCTGATCACGGCCTCGGGGAAGGACATGGTCTCCATCACCACGGGGGCGCCTTGATCGCAGATCGTGTCGCCGGTGACCGTGTTCTTGAGACCCACCACCGCGCAGATCTCGCCGGCTCGGACCTCGTCCACCGCCTCGCGCTTGGCGGCGTGCATGAACATGAGGCGTCCGATCCGTTCCCGCTTGCGGGTGCGCGGATTCAGGACCTGGTCACCGCGCTTCAGGGTGCCGGAATAGACCCGTACGAAGGTCAGGTCGCCGTTGGGATCGGCGATGGTCTTGAAGGCGAGGCCGGCGAAGGGCGCCGTGGAGTCGGCGGGGCGCACGATCTCCACTTCCTCGTCCCGCGGATCGCGCCCCACCACCGCGCCGGCTTCCATGGGGTTCGGCAGGTAGTCGACGATCCCATCCATCAGGAACATCACCCCCTTGTCGTGCAGGGCGGAACCGCAGAAGACGGGTACGCAAACCCGGCGGAGTACGCCCTCGTGGATCGCCCTACGGAGTTCCTCCTCGCTGATCTCTTCGCCCTCGAGGTACTTCTCGATCAGGTCGTCGTCCACTTCCACCGCGGCTTCGACCAGCTCCTGGCGGCGTTTCTCGACCAATTCGCGGTATTCCTCGGGGATTTCGATCTCCTCGGTGACGGTCCCCTGGGAGGCCTCGACGAAACGGCGGGCACGGCGGGTGACCAGATCCACGATGCCGTAGAAATCCTTCTCCTTGCCGAGCGGTACTTGCATGCGCACCGCCTTGGCCCCCAGACGAGTGA
>CAYVRL010000448.1:0-2309 GCA_964454065.1 uncultured Planctomycetales bacterium
CCATCATATACATACCAGACGTCTTGACCTTCATCACCCTCCTTCTCACCAGTCTCCCAGATCCAGAGCCGTTGGATCGATACCGGCTTGGCTTTCCTGCGCAATCCCGCAAACGGTACCGGGCCCTTCCCGGACTGGTCTTCCTCGATCCTGAAGTTCCGTGGGGTCGACAGCAGCGGCAAGGTACAAGCCTCCGCGGGGAAGGTGACCGAACTCCCGACCATGGCGAGCCTGCCCATCACCGCCACGACCTTCAGTGCCCACGAATTGGTGCTGCAAGACGCCTCGGCGCATCTGGCGGGGAATGAGATCTTCTTGCGCCATCCGCGGGCCCTCCTTGGTTTCATGGTCCTGCCCGACGAACTCAGCCCGGGAACCACCTTCCAGATCGTCGATGCCAGCTACGATTCCGCCGCCGATACGCTGACGCTCGCCACCGCGACGGGCGATGGGATCCTCAACGGCGCCACCAATCCACCGAACAACTGGGCGCTCCTGCCCAAGTTCTTCCGGATTTCCACCACGGGCTCCCAGGACAGTCTTCCTGCTTCCGCTTCGGTCGCCTTCGTTTTCCAGGGCAGTAATGATCCCGCCAACCCGTCCGCGATCATTCCCGGACCCAACGACTGGACCGCCGACCTGTCGCTCCTGAAGGGACAGCGCTACTTGCGCTATCGGATCGAGTTCGACATCGACGCGCAGAGGACCGGGGTGTCGCAGGCGAGTCCGAAACCGATGGTCGAATACGTGAAGATCCCCTTCGCCTGGTAGTCGGGGATCCATCCTCCTTCTCGAAGGGCCCGCTGCCGCGCGCGTCAGATGTTGCGCCGGTAACGGCCGCCGACCTGGTAGAGAGTGTGGCTCAGCTGGCCGAGGGTGCACACTTTCACCGCTTCCATCAGTTCCGCGAACAGGTTCCCATTGCTCAGCGCGACCTCCCGCAGGCGCATCAAAGCGGCTTCGGATTCCGCGCGGTGCCGCTCATGGAAGGAGCGGACTTGTTCCACCTGGGCACGTTTCTCCGCTTCGGAAGAGCGGATCAATTGAGTCTCGGTGACTTGCCCTTCCGCCGCCTCGGGGTCGAGGAAGGTGTTCACTCCCACGATGGGTAGTTCGCCACTGTGCTTTCGGGTCTCGTAGAGGAGGCTCTCGTCCTGGATGCGTCCGCGCTGATACATGGTCTCCATGGCTCCAAGTACCCCTCCGCGGTCCGCGAGTCGATCGAACTCGGCGAGTACCGCTTCCTCCACGAGGTCGGTGAGCAGTTCAGTGATGTAGGAACCCTGGAGGGGATTCTCGTTGTGGGCCAGTCCCAGCTCTCGATTGATGATGAGCTGAATGGCCAAGGCGCGACGAACGGATTCCTCGGTGGGAGTCGTGATGGCTTCATCGTAGGCGTTGGTGTGCAGACTCTGGCAGTTGTCGAAAACCGCGTAGAGGGCTTGCAGGGTGGTGCGGATGTCGTTGAATGCGATCTCCTGGGCGTGCAGGGAACGACCGCTGGTCTGGATGTGATACTTGAGTCTTTGGGCCCTCTCCCCGGCTCCGTAGAGTTCCCGCATCGCCACCGCCCAGATCCTTCGCGCCACCCGGCCGATGACCGCGTACTCGGCGTCGAGCCCATTGCTGAAGAAGAAGGAGAGGTTGGAAGCGAATGCGTCCACGTCCATTCCCCGGGCTCGGTAGTACTCCACGTAGGTGAAGCCGTTGGCGAGAGTGAAGGCGAGCTGGGTGATCGGATTCGCTCCGGCCTCCGCGATGTGATAGCCGGAAATGGAGACGGAGTAGAAGTTGCGAACTCCATTGTCGATGAACCACTCCTGGACGTCCCCCATCATCTTGAGGGCGAACTCGGTGCTGAAGATACAGGTGTTCTGGGCCTGGTCCTCCTTGAGGATGTCCGCTTGCACGGTCCCACGCACCTTGCGCAAGACCTCTGCGCGGATCCGCTGGTATTCCGCCGCGGGCAAGAGTTGGTCTCCGCTGACCCCGAGCAGGCCGAGACCGCTCCCATCGTGTCCCTCCGGTAGGGCCCCGCGGTAGACCGGCTGCGCGCCGCCACAGAGTTCGCGGATACGCTCCCGGGCTGCCTCCCAACGCCCGCTTTCTCGTAGGTGCCGTTCCACCGCCTGGTCGATGGCGGTATTGAGGAAGAAAGCCAGCATCATCGGGGCCGGGCCATTGATGGTCATCGACACCGAAGTGGTCGGCGCGTCGAGCTGAAAGCCCGAGTAGAGGCGCTTGGCGTCGTCCAGGGTGCAAACCGAGACCCCGGAGTTGCCGACCTTACCGTATACGTCGGGGCGCTC
>CAYVRL010000449.1:0-2303 GCA_964454065.1 uncultured Planctomycetales bacterium
CCTCATCGGTTTCTTGTTTAAGATGATGAGTTCTGTTAAACTGTTTCCCGTGGTGAGAGTCGTGCCCGCGCCGGACTGGAAGAAGTCCTTCCACATGGGGTCCCAACGCTTGGCGGCCCTCCTGACCGAGATGCCGGAACGCCAGAGGCAGGTCGAGGCTCTGGCCGACACCCGGGACGACTACCTCCACTGGACCAGGTTCCGCTTCGCGGAGCCTTTTCCCCAGGAACTCAGCCGGGAGGAAGGCTGGTTCCTGGTGCGCATCGCCCGCATGGCCAGAGCGATTCCCCTTCCTTTCCGCGGGAAGAATGGGAAGAACATGGTCGTGTGTTTGACCGATCCTCTGCATGCCGCTGTGCGCAGGATCACGGCCCATCGTGAACTCCTTCGCGCGGGTCTTCCGGAACAGCCGAATGCCCGGGATGCCGAGGACATGAAGTCCTTCGGGCTGAAGGCGCTCATCGACGAGGCCTATTATTCCGCCGTCATCGAGGGCGCGGTCACCACCCGGCGCGAAGCCCGTCGCATGATCCGGGAGCAGCTCGAACCCCGGGATCGATCCGAGTGGATGATCCTGAACAACTACCGGGCCGGGGAAAAAATGGTCCAGTGGGCCGAAGAGCCGATGACCCCGGAACGGCTCTGCGAGATCCAAGAAACCCTGACTGCCCATACGCTGGAATCGGAAAGCGATTGCGGACGTTTTCGGACCGATCCGGTCCAACTCTGCGCTCCGTTCACCGGGGAAGTGGTTTACGTACCCCCGCCGCCGGAAGAGATCCGCGAGCGCGTGCAACGCCTTTGTGCTTTCGCCAACGACGAGGATCGCGACGATCGCATTCCTCCCTTCGTACGAGCTTGCCTCCTTCACTACCAGCTCGCTTACGACCACCCCTTCGGAGACGGCAATGGACGGACCGCCCGTTGGCTCTTCCTGTGGGGTCTGCTGCGTTGCCCGGAATACTGGTGGGTGGCCATGTTGTCGGTCTCGCGCATGACGAAGCATTCCCAGCAGGCCTATTACGATGCCTTTCGCTATGCCGAGCTGGACGATTTCGACACCACCTATCTGGTCCGTCACCAGACGCGGGCCTTCGAGCGGGAGATGGCGCGCTTCGTCCGTTTTCTCGAACGCCGCCAGGATCTCGGTGCCTATGCGCGGAAACGTCTGCGTCTCGGGGAGGACCTCAACCAACGGCAGGTCGCCCTCTTCGATCGGCTTCGAAAAGCCCCGGAGGATTGCTTCACGCAACGGGGCCACGCCCGCTTCCATGGCGTCTCCCAACCGACGGCGCGGAAGGATCTGGAGACCCTGGTCTCCTGGGGTCTGCTGGCCCGGGAAACGGGGCGACCGATTCTCTACCACCCCACTCCCCGTTTCCGCGCCGCCGCGAGGGGGTATGACCGGGACGGCGAGCGGGACTGACGGTCGCGGAGCCACTGCCCCGCGCGCGCCGCGGGGCTCCGCGGAGGGGGGGACGGCCCTCCGCTAAGCTGGGCGCATGGAATCGGTACCTCCCGCCGCTTCCGCGCCGCTGCGCGCGGCCGCGATCGCCGAACTCGTGGGCGGGGTCCTGGACGGCGATCCCGAACTCGAGATCCAGGGCGTCGCGGCCCTGGACGGCGCCGGACCCACGGATGCGGCCTTCGCCCTTCCCGCCCACGCCGAGGCCGCGCGCCGCAGTCGCGCCGGTCTGCTCCTCACGACGCCCGAGATCGCGATCCCGGGGCGGGCGGTGGTCCACGTCGAGAATCCGCCCCTGGCGGCGGCGCGGCTGGCCCAACGCCTGCACCCGCGGTCGCGTCCGGCGCCTGGAGTCCACCCCAGCGCGGTGGTCGCGGAGAGCGCCCGCCTCGGTGCCGGGGTCAGCGTCGGTCCCCTTTGCTCGGTGGGGGAGGACTGCGAACTCGGCCCCGGCGTGGTCCTCGGCGCCGGCGTCCACCTGGGCGCGCGGGTTCGTCTGGGGGAGGACTGCTACCTCCACCCCGGCGTGGTGGTGTACGACGGAGTGAGCCTGGGACGGGCCTGCACGGTCCACGCCAACGCCACGCTGGGCTCCGACGGCTTCGGTTACGTCTGGGATGGACGTGAACACGTGAAGGTGCCGCAACTCGGCACCCTCGAGATCGGAGACGCGGTGGAGATCGGCGCCGCCACCTGCATCGATCGCGGGACCTTCGGTGCCACCCGGATCGGCAACGGTTGCATCCTCGACAACCTCGTGCAGGTGGGGCACAACTGCGTGCTGGAGGACTTCGTCGTCCTGTGCGGCCAGGTCGGGCTATCGGGAAGCACCTGGATC
>CAYVRL010000450.1:0-2300 GCA_964454065.1 uncultured Planctomycetales bacterium
ATCGCTTGCGTTGTGCTCGACGGCCTCGCCATCGATACGCACCGTCCACGCTGGATAGTCGAAGACTGAGGCTTCGATGCGCAACGGAGATACGGCGCTGACATCGAACGCGAGCGAGGCGCTGCTTGCCCCGGGGCGCGTGATTGCGCCGGAGCCGCTCACGATCCGCGCTGGTTGAGCCAGATGCGCAAGGGCCTGCTGGAACTCGGGATCCTCGCCGTTCTCCAGCAGGGAGACGCTTACGGCTACAAGATCGTGCAAGAACTCAAACAGGTCGCCGGGCTGGCGATGAACGAGGGCACGGTCTACCCGATTCTGCAGCGGCTCCATCGCGAGGGCTGTCTGTCCACCACCCGGCGCCCTTCCGAGAGCGGTCCCCCGCGGCGTTGGTTCCGGCTCACTCGCAGCGGCCGACGCCGCCTGGACCGCATGAGCCAGGAGTGGGAACGACTCTCCTGCGGCATCGCCTCCCTGCTCCACGAAGGCCTCCCCTCACCACCCGGATCATGACTCCCACCATGGAACTCTCTCGCTCTCTCCTGCGCCGTCGCGCCGCCTACGTGCATGCGATCGGTGTTGCTCTCGAGGCCATCCCCGCCCCCGATCGTGAGGCGATCCTCGAAGACGTCGAGGATCACATCGCTGCGGCGCTGGCGGAACACCCTTCCGAGGATCCCGCCCTGGCCCTCGAGGAAGTGCTGGCCGCGCTCGGATCGCCCGAGCAATACGCGGCCAGCCTCCAGGATCCCTTCCGGCTCTCCCCATCCCCTCCCGCGCCCACCCGTCTCTGCAAACTCGCCGCCCTGGGCTTCGCCTGGTCGCTCCTGGCGCTGTTGGTGGTACCTCCCGCTTTCCTCCTGCTGAGCCCCGCTTCCTCGCCAGGCCAGGAATTCGCTTCCCCCACCCTCACGGAGCGCCTGCTGCAAGGCCTCGCCTGGCTGAGCCTCGCGGGCTGGATTCTCGGCCCCGTCTGCTCCGGTGTCGCACTGGCCAAGATCCGCGCCTCCCACGGCCAGCTCTCGGGATGCCCGCTGGGGGTCGTGGGGCTGTGGATGTTGCCGCTCGCGATCGTGGATGGCATCGTGGTCTTCCTGGCCGCGCTGGTTGGAGATCTCCTTGGGCCCAGCTTCGCCACGGTCTTCGGGCTACTGGCGCTGCTGATCGCTCTCTACCTGAACCTCCACTTCCTGCGCCGAGGAGTGCGCAACGCGGCCCTCGACCCCGCCTGAACACATGGTCCTCGAACGGCTCTCCCGCTTGCGCAACTCCCGCCGCCGCCGCGAATCCTCCTACGACCGCAGCGGAGGCAATCAGGATTCGGTGCGCGTCCCCCCTGGCGGCAGCCATCGACTCGGCGAGCTACGCGGCCCCGGGGTGATCCGCCACCTCTGGATCACCGCTCTCGGATCGGACCCCGATCTGTTGCGCCGCGCCGCGCTGCGCATCCACTGGGACGATCACGACACCCCGAGCGTGGACGCACCCCTGGGCGACTTCTTCGGCTGCGGATTCGGCGAGACGCTCAACTTCGCCAGCCTGCCGCTGGCGATGATGCCGCAGGACGGCAAGGGCATGAACTGCTTCTTCCCGATGCCCTTCCGCGAGCGCGCGCGCATCGAGATCTTGAACGAAAGCGAGCGGGAACTGAGCCACCTCTTCTACTACGTGGATTGGGAGGAACTCCCCGCGCCCGATCCCGAGGAGGGCTACTTCCACGCCTGTTTCCGCCGTCAGAACCCTTGCGAGGGAATCTCCGACCGGGGAATGAGCAACTGGGAGTTCCAGATGGAGGGAAAGAATCCCAGCGGGGCGGACAACTACGTGGTGTTGGATTTCCAGGGCCGCGGCCACTACGTGGGTTGCGTCCTGAACGTCCACAATCTGCGGGTCAGCGATCGGAACAACTGGTACGGCGAAGGAGACGACATGATCTTCATCGATGGAGATTCCCTTCCCACTTTGCACGGCACCGGGACCGAAGACTATTTCCTGACCGCCTGGGGTCCTCGCCAGCACTTCTGCGGTCCCTACGCGGGCATGACCCTTCCCGGGGGGGAGAACTATTCGGGGCGGGTCTCCATGTACCGCTTCCATATCGAGGATCCGATCTGTTTCGAACGCTCCATCCGGGTCACGATCGAACACGGGCACGCCAACCGCCGCAGCGATGACTGGTCCAGCGTCGCCTACTGGTACGCAGCCGAACCCGGGTCCCCCAACACTCCTCGGGTACCGGTCGAGGAGCGGATTCCCCATCCCGCCGATCACCTTCCCGGCCTGCCCCCAGTCGAGGAATAGCC
>CAYVRL010000451.1:0-2294 GCA_964454065.1 uncultured Planctomycetales bacterium
CTCGTGCCTACCTGCGTCGCGCCCTGGACGGCGGTACCCCCCTGGGTCAGTCCCAGGCGGTACGAGCGCTGGCCGCCGCCGACGATCCCCGGGATCTGGCGCTCTTGCTCGGGGTGGTGAAGGATCCGCAGTTCGATCCGGAGGCGCGGGGGCGGGCGGCGGCGGCGCTGGCTTCCGACCCGCGGACCGCGCCCGACTTCCTGGCCCTCTTCGACCAGCCCGGGGACGGCTACGAGTTCGCGGAGGCTCTGGTGCGGGCGGCGATCCTGTCCGGCAATCCGCAGTTGCGGGCCCGGGCGCTGGCCACGGCCCGTCAGGGGTTCGGTTTCCGGGATCCGGAGGAGCGGCGCGGTTTGCGGCTCGCGGCCTGGCAGGCGCAGGAGGAGCGTCCCGATCCCTCCGAGCTGGGGCCACTCGCGTTGCAGTTGCGGGCGGTGCTGCGGGCGGCGCCGACGGCCTTTCCCGGCGGCCTGCCCGACTTGCGCAGGGTGGCGGGGGAGTATCCGTCGGTGCAGTCCTGCGCGCGGGCGCTTGCCGCGGCCTTGCGCGCGGCGGGCTGCCCGGATGCCGAGCCCCCCGCGGCTTTCCAGGGTCAGCGGGTGGGGTTGGCCGAAGTGGTGACCGAGGCCGCCCCGGGGGCCCTGATCCTGGCTTCCGCGATCCTCCGTCCGGCCCTGCCGGACTTCGCGCGGCAGTGGTGCGCCCGACTCGCCCTTCGTCCGGGCCTGGACCCGAGCACCCGGCTGCGGGTCCAGGCCGGGGAGGTGCGCGCGGCGCTGGATCTGGGGCCGCGGCAGGCGGCGGCGGCCTTCGCGACCCTGCTGGGCGAACCCGAAGCACTGCGCGCCTATCCCTGGGATCTGGCCTATGGGCTGGAGATCGCCGACGCCTTGGGTTGGGTGCTGCCTTACGACCGGATCCACGAGGAGTGGCGCTTGGCGGTGGCGACCGCCGAGGAGGATCCGACCGCGCGTTTGGCCCTGCTGGAGCCCTTGCTCCAGGGCTACGCTGGGGTGGGTATCTTGAGCGAAGCCGCGGCACTGGCGCGCGCCAGCCGCTTGTCGGAGGGACCGGTGCTGGCCCTGCGCCTGGCCCGGCGCGCGGTGGATTGGGGTCCCCTGAACGCGCGCGCTTGGTTGGAGGTGGGACTGGCCCTGCGGGCCAGCGGCGGTTCCCCCCGCGAGGCCGAGAACGCCTGGCGTACGGCCCTGCGCCTGGCTTCCCCCGGGAGCCCGGAACGGAGCCGGGCGCGCGCTCTGCTCGGCGGTTGAAGCTACCATGAGCGGCTGAACCGTCGGCCGTCCCCGGCGTTCTCCCCAAGATGCCCTTGCTGTCCATTCTGCTCCTGGTTGCCCTCCCGCAGGGCAGTCCTCCCCCGCCCGCGCCCTCGCCGCCCCAGGCTCCGGCCACCGTACCGACCGGCGCCTCGGCCCGAGCGAAGGTCTTGGCTGAGCTGAGCGAGAAGGGCGTGCACCTCGACCTGGAGCGTCGCTTGATCGAACTGGACGGGCAGATCTGCCAGCGGGCGGAACCCCTGGAGTACTTGTTGGTGATCGCTCCGCGTGGCAAGGACCACGAGTCCTTGTTGAGTGTTTCGGACGAGGTGGACGCCGCGGCGCTCAACACCGCGATGCTCCTGCTCGGCGCCCAAGTGGGCAAGAATGGAAAATTCGTGCCGGTGGAGCCGCCTCCTACTCGGGAGGAGTACGAGGCCGGTGCCCCGACCTACACGGTGGAGCCCGCGAGCGGGGATGGTTTCTACCTCTACGTGGCCTGGGAAGGCGAACTGGCCGATGGCAGCCCCGATCCGCACTTCTATCGGGCCGAGGATCTGGTCCTGAACGTGCGGGATCAGCGCAGCTACCAGCGTGGGAAGTGGGTGTACTTGGGTTCCCGTTTCATCAAGCCCCACAAGGACGCGAAGGAGATGTTCGCGGCCGACGCGGAGGGGAACCTGGTCAGCCTGTGTTATTTCGATCCGGCCGACCACCTGTTGACCGGGGCGGACCCCGAAGCGGACAACCAGTACATCTGGTATCCGAATCTCTATTTGATGCCCGCGCTGGGCGCTCCGGTGCGAGTGATCTTCAGTCGCGAGGTCCTGGAGCAGCTTCCCGCCCCGGTCGTCGTTCCGTCCGCGAAGGGATGAACCCGGGAGTACTCCGCGCGCGCCTGCGTCGGGAACTGGTCTCGCATCGGCTCGCGGCGCTGTGCGTCGGCGCCCTCTGCTCCGCCCTGGCTCTGGCCGCTCTCGGCTACGTGGATACCCACGCGTGGCGTCCGCCCCTCGCGGT
>CAYVRL010000452.1:0-2290 GCA_964454065.1 uncultured Planctomycetales bacterium
CATCTTCGTCGGGGGGAGAACTCCGGTGCGCGGTCCTCGGTCGGGAGAAGCTCCAAACCCAAACGCTCCGTTTTCAGGGGGCGGAGGGGATCCGCCCCGAAGGGCCGCCGGAATGACCTCCACCGAACTGGGCCAGATTCCGGTCGAGTTCCGGCCGCGCCGGCCTCTGCATCAACTCCTTCACCGCGTCCTTCGGATCCCGGCCCTCGAACAGGATCGCGTGCAGTTGGGCGGTGATCGGCATCTCGATCCCCGCGGCGAGGGCGGCGCCATGGACCGCCTGACAAGTCCACACTCCCTCGGCCACCTTCGGGGTGGAGGCGAGAATCCCCTCCAGGCTCTCCCCGCGCCCGATCCGCTCTCCCAGCGCCCGATTCCGCGAGTGCCGCGAGTAGCAGGTGACCATCAGATCCCCCGCCCCGGAGAGGCCGAAGAAGGTCTCGGTCCGGGCCCCGCGGGAGACCCCGAAGCGCCCCATCTCGACCAGACCGCGAGCGACCAGCGCCGCCTTGGCGTTGTCCCCCAGCCCGATCCCGTCGGCGACTCCGGCCGCCACCGCGACGATGTTCTTGAGGGCTCCGCCGAGTTCCACCCCCACCACGTCGTCACTGGTGTAGAGGCGCAACGAGGGGCTCGCGAGCCGCCCCTGGAAACGGGCCGCCAACTCCGGGTCGGGGGCCGCGACCACCACCGAGGTGGCGAGGCCATGGGCCGTCTCCTCGGCGTGGGAAGGCCCCGAGAGGACCGCGACTCCGGCCCGCGCGCCCGCGGCCTCGGCCAGGATCCGGCTGGGCGGCGCCAGCGTGCGCAGCTCCAAGCCCTTCGAGGCCGAACAGGCGGGGAGAGTGGCCAGGCGACCCCCGAAGCTCTCCGCGACCGAACGAACGAACTGGGTCGGAACCACCGAGTAGTACTCGACCACGTCCTCCAGGGCCTCCTCCCGATCCGCGGTCCAGCGGATGTCGGTGGGGATCTCGACCCCGGGCAGGAAACGCGGATTGGCTCGCGCGGCCGCGACCTCCCGCGCGTACTCCGGATCCACGCTCCACAGGGTGACCGCGCGCCCGGCACGGTGCAGCGAGAGCGCGATCGCGGTCCCCCAGCCGCCGTCTCCGAGCACCAGGCTGCGACCGCCGCTCAAGACTCCCTCCTGCCGGAACCAACCCCTAGTTTGTGTTCGGTGCCGGCCCGAAGCCGCTTCAGGTTGCTCCGATGGGTCCAGAGCAGGAAGGGCCCCGCGGTGACCGCGAGCAGGAAGACCGGCAGGCGCTCGGCGAGAGCGGCCGGATCCAGCAGGACGACCGCGCCGGGTAGGGCGAATCCGAATGCCATCGAAGCAAGGGCCATGTAGCGAGTCAGGAGGACGAGGAGAACCAGGACCCCGAGAGCCAGCAGGGTGGCGCGGGGATCCAGGGCGAGCATCGCGCCGCTCAAGGTAGCCACCCCCTTGCCGCCCCGGAAATGGTGGTAGAGCGGCCAGAGGTGCCCCAGGAAGGCCCCGGCCCCGGCCAGCGCCGCGGTCGCGGTCGGCCAGCCCAGGTGGAGCGCCACTCCGACCGGGAGGAAGCCCTTCAGGGCATCGCCGAGATAGACCAGCGTGCCCCAGAGTCGGCCCATCGCCCGGCCCGCGTTGGTGGCGCCGGGGTTGCCGCTCCCCACCCCACGCAGGTCCACCACCCGCCAGCGCGCCACGAGGAGCGCGAAGGACACCGAACCGAGCGCATAACCGGCCAGCACGGCGGCGAAGGACTCTCCCAGGGCTTCCCTCGCCCTCAGGATGGCCCCGGACCCAGAAAATCGCCCCACTTCGGAACAAGACCTTGACCTCGGGGGCGCGGCCGGTAACTAAGGGGGTCCGCGGGCGCTCCGCCCCCCTCATCGAGGTTCCTGAAACCAGACCCATGACCTACGTCATCGCCGAACCCTGCGTCAATACCAAGGACACCGCCTGCGTCGATGTCTGCCCCGTCGAGTGCATCTACGAAGCCGAACCCCAGCCCGGCACCCTCAACCTGCCGATGTTCATCCATCCGGACGAGTGCATCGACTGCGGCGCCTGCGAGCCGGAGTGCCCGGTGGACGCGATCTTCACCGAGGACGACCTTCCCGGCAAGTGGGAGGCCTTCACCCAGGCGAACGCCGATCTCGCCCAAGCGCACGACGAGTAGTCTCGCCGCCACCCCGAAAGAACCCGAAGCCAGGTCCCCTCGGACCTGGCTTCGGCTGTACTGGAGCGGCCGATGGGATTTGAACCCACGACATCTACCTTGGCAAGGTAGAGCTCTACCAC
>CAYVRL010000453.1:0-2289 GCA_964454065.1 uncultured Planctomycetales bacterium
GTCAGCGGGCGCCGCTACGGTGCGGACTCCGCCGATGACGTGCGCATGCGCCGGATCGCGGACCACGCGCGCGCGGTTTTCTTCTGCATCGCCGACGGCGCCGCCCCGGGCCGCGATGGGCGTGGTTACGTAGTCCGCAAGATCCTCCGCCGTGCGGTCCGCGACGGCATCGAACTGGGCCTCTCCCAACCCTTCCTGGCCGAACTCCTCCCCGCGGTCGCCGTCACGCACGCCCCGGTCTATCCCGAACTGGAGGAACAGCGCGGCACCGTCCAGAGCCTGGTGCAAGCCGAGGAAGAACGTTTCCGGGAGGTCTACCGGCGTGGCATCGCGCGTCTGGAAGCCATGCTGCAGGACCTGGAACACCAGCGCGGCGCCACCATCTTCCCGGGCAGCTACGCATTCGAACTGCACGACACCTACGGCTTCCCCCTCGACACCAGCACCGTGATCGTCGAAGAACGTGGCTTGCAAATGGATCGCGCCGGTTTCGATAAGGCGATGGAAGAACAACGGCGCCGCGCGCGCGCGGGCTCGGGCATTCATGCCGAGGTCTTCACCGAATCCCTGCTCGGTCGCTTGCAGGGCGCGGGCCATCCGGAAACGGTCTTCGAGGGCTACCACCGGGACCGGTGCGCCGCTCGGATCCTCGCCATCCTGGAGGACGGTCTGCTGGTCGAAGACCTGGAAGCCGGTGGCGAGGGGGAAGTCCTGCTCGATCGCACTCCCTTCTACGGCGAAGGCGGCGGCCAGGTCGGCGACCGAGGGGATCTGTTGGCCCCGGACGGAACGCCACTCTTCTCCGTCACCACCACCCGCCGCGAGGGCGGCTTCTTCCTCCACGTCGGACGGGCCGAGAGCCCCTTCCGCATCGGATCGGAAGTCCAGGCCGTGCTGGACGTCGGAGCCCGGCGCGCCACCGAGCGTCACCACAGCGCCACCCACCTGCTCCAGGCGGCGCTGCGTCGAGTGCTCGGGGAGCACGTCCGCCAGGCCGGCTCCCTGGTCGCGCCGGATCGCCTCCGCTTCGACTACACCCAACCCGAGGCTCCCTCCCAGGAGCAGATCGAGGAAGTGGAGCGCCTGGTCAACGAAGTCGTCCTCCGTGGCGAAGCGGTCGGAACCCGCACCAGCAGCCTGGAAGCCGCCAAGGCGGAAGGCGTGACCGCCCTCTTCGGCGAGAAGTACGGGGAAGAGGTCCGGGTAGTCGAGGTGCCGGGTTTCTCCAAGGAACTCTGTGGGGGCACTCACGTCCCCAATACCTCCGTCATCGGGCCATTCCGGATCCTCGGTGACCGGTCCCTCGCCGCCGGCATCCGCCGTATCGAAGCCGTCGCGGGATTCCCCGCCCTGGACTTGGGCCGCCAGGAAAGGGGTCTGCTGCGCGAACTCGCCCGAAGCCTGAAGGTTCCGGTCCAGAGACTCCCCGAACGGATTTCGGCCCTCCAGGAGCAGCTCCGGGAGGCGCGCCGGAGCAAACGTCGGACCACTCCCGATCCCTCCGAGTTGGCCCAAGCCCTCGCCGCCTCCGCCACTCCGCTCCCCGATGGCGGGAGTTTTGCCTGGCGTTCCCTGCCCGATTGCGATTCCCTCGCCTTGCGCGGCCTCGGGGACCGGCTCCGGCAGACGGAGGGGATCCCCTCCGTCTGCCTCCTCGTCGGAGAGGAGGGCGAGAAAGTCCCCTTCCTCTTCCTGGCCCAGGATTCCGGAAGGGTACCCGCGGGAGCCCTGGCCAAACGTTTCGGATCCCTCCTCGGTGGGGGAGGAGGTGGGCGCCCCGACTTCGCCCAGGGCCAAGGACGGGATCCCGCCGCGGTTTCCTCGGCGGTGGCCCGTCTCCTCGAATCGCTCCTCGCCCCCGCTTGACCCTGCCGCAAGAACCCGGACAATACCCCCCCGTCGGGCCGTCGCACCCACCACCGAGGGGCCCTCTCCACCATGGCCAATCCCAAGAGAAAACACTCCCATTCCCGAGCGCGGAAGGTTCGCGCCGGGCTCCGCACCGCTTCGCACGCGCTGCGGCCCTGCCCGCGTTGCAACGCCCCGGGTCCGCCTCACCGGGTGTGTGAGAACTGCGGCCACTACCACGGTCGCGAGGTCATCGAGAAGGACGAGTTCTAGGCCTCAATCGTGCGGATCGCGGTCGATGTCCTCGGCGGAGACCACGCTCCGGAGGAAATCCTCCGGGGGGTCGCCGTGGCCTTGGGGGAAGGTTTTCGACCCGCCGAGCTGCTCCTGGTCGGGCCGCCGCGGATCATCGAGGAAACCCTCCGTGGAGTCGGCATCGAG
>CAYVRL010000454.1:0-2266 GCA_964454065.1 uncultured Planctomycetales bacterium
AGACTGGCCTTTCACGCTCACCGCGGCGGGCTCTACCGAGAGGCATTGCACCATGGCCTTCCCCGGGTGGAACGCGCCCTCCGGGCCGGGGCCCTGGAGCGGGCCGAACACGGCCTGCGCCTCCTGGAAGAGGACGCGGCTGCCCTCGGCGAGGACCTCGGCCCCGAAGTCGCCGTTCGTCTCGATCTCCTGCGGGCCCGCCTCCTCGGCCTCCGTGGCGAAACGGAAGCGGAAGCCGTCCTGCTGCGGAAGGCCGGGAAAGTCGCTCAGACGAGTGGGGCCCCCCGACTTCGAGGACTGGTCCACTTCGGCCTCGCCCTTCACGCCCGGGAGCTGGGGCTCGCAGGCGCGGCACGCGTCCATGCCGATCGGGCGCGGATCCTGCTCCGCGGCCGACTCCCTTCCGGAGCGAACGGAGAGGAGAGTCGGGAAGAAGCCTAGGCAGGAGCGCCATGTTTGCGGAAATAGCGCTCGTAGCGGGCCCGGCGGGAGGCCCGTTCTCGCGGAGTCAACGGGCGGCCGAGCAAGCGGGCATCGGCCAGATCGATGATCCAGCAACGTTGCTCGGCCTCCTGCCACAGCAAATTGGCCGGATGGAGATCGGGTGCCCAGAGGCCGATGGTGAACAAGCGTTCCAGGAGTTCGCGGGAGGCCGACTGGGCGCGGGGATCCCCAGCACGCGCGAAGACGGTGGCGGAGCCAGGGACCTCGGCGGTCACCAGATGCTGGTGCCAGCAGATCCCAGTACGTTCGGCATAGGCCAGAAGGATCTCCGGGGTGGAGATTCCGTGGGCGAGCAGTGTCTCCGAGAGCAGGAGTTCGTCCTCCAGGCGGGTGAGACCGAGGAAACACGGGCCGGTGAGACCACCGAGCAGTCCGCCATGGAGGTTCTGCCTCCACACCCCTAGGCGACCTCCGAGTTGGACCCGACGGACCAGCCCTCGACCCGCGCCCAGTGAAGGACCCGCCCGCTCGCGCAGCAATCGGGAACCGTTCTCCAGCCACTCCGCCGGATCCTCCTGCCCGGAAAACCCCTTCCGGAGCCACAGCCGAGTCCGTGGGGCACGGTGGAAGGAGAAGGCGGCGAGCGGCGGCATCCTGCATTAGGGTGCCAGCGCTGCTAGTTTCCTGCCATGCCCGCATCCGCGCGCCGCCCGCTGGCTCCGGATTCCCGGATCCTGCTCCTGCGTCTGAGTGCGATGGGTGACATCCTCTTCGCGTTGCCGGCCTTGCGGGCCTTGCGGCTCCTCTACCCCGAGGCACGCTTGGAGTGGTTGGTCGAGGACCGCCATGCGGCCCTCCTGCAGAGCCATCCCGACCTGGACGAAGTGCTGGTCTTCCCCCGTCGGCGCTGGGGCGGAGCGGGGGGCACTCGGGCCTTGCTTCGACACCTGCGCGGGCTGCGACGGCGACCGCGCTACGACTGGATCCTGGACTTTCAGGGCAATCTGAAGAGTGCTCTACAGCTCTTGTTCTTACGCCGGGAGCACTCGGTGGGCTTCGCCCCCGGGACTGCGCGCGAGGGCTCCCATTTCTTCGTTGGCGAACGGGTGGCGATTCCGCCGCGTACCCATCGGGTGGAGCGGGATCTCGCCCTGGTCCGTCATCTGGGGTGGGAGGGGTCGGCCCCCACCTGCCCCCGCTGGCCGCTGGAGGGGGAACTCCCCGCACTCGAGGGCCCGGCCCCAGTCCTGCTCCATACCGCCGTGACCGCCTATGGCCGCGACAAGGAGTGGCCGGTGGAGCGCTGGGGGGAACTCGCGCGCGCCCTCGCGGAACGAGGCGTACCGGTCGAGATCCTGTGGACGCCCGCGGATCGCCCCCGGGCGGAGACCGTCCTGGCCGCCGCCGGAAGCGGGGGCGGGATCCGCTTGGCTCCGCCCACACCGAGCCTCTCGGAACTCGCCCTTCTCTGCGACCGGGCCGCCTTGGTCATTGGCTGCGACAGCGGTCCGATCCACCTCGCGGCCCTTCGGGGCACTCCGGTCTTGGCCCTCTTCGGCCCCACCGACCCGGCCATCTACGCTCCCTTCGGTCCTCGGGTTCGAACCGTCTCCTCCCTTCCCCCCGGGCAGCCCCCTCCCCCCCGGAATCGCCGCCGCCGCTCCCCCCTCATGGACTCCCTATCCACCTCCTCCGTCCTCTCCGCCGCCCTGACACTTCTTGCCGGGTGACTTCTTCCCGTTTCCTGACACCTAGTCCCCGGCAAAAAGAGTCAGGAAACGGGAAGAAGTCACCCGGCACGAGGTGTCGATCACTGGATGGG
>CAYVRL010000455.1:0-2264 GCA_964454065.1 uncultured Planctomycetales bacterium
GTAGGAGAGGGCGATGGAAGCCTTGCAGAGGTACTGGCCGACGACGATCGCCCGCCAGGTCGCCAGTCCGATCGGAGCCGTTTCCGAATCGCCGTCGATCAGCGGCCAGATCACCAGCACCATGGTCACCACGATCAGGGTGTCCAGCATCTGGCTGACCATGGTGGAACCGTTGTTGCGCAGCCACAGCCAGCGTCCTCGAGTCAATCGGCGCCAGAACTCGAAGATCCGTACGTCCACGAACTGGGCCACCAGGTAGGCGCACATCGAACCCATCACCACTCCCGGGGTCAGCCCGAAGACCCGCCGGAAGGAGGCCTCGTCCACGTAGGTCTCGGTCGCGGTCGGGGCGTGTACCGCGATCCACACCACCGCGGTCACGAACAGGCTCACCACGAAACCGACCTTGACCACCTCGCGGGCGCGGCGCTCCCCATAGACCTCGGAAATCAGGTCGGTGGCCAGGAAGGTGATCGGGTAGGCGATGATTCCGCAAGAGAGCGGCTGCCCGAAGAGGAGAAAGAACTTCCCCGCGATCAGGTTGGTGAGGACCAGGGCACCGAGGAAGATCCCCGCGAGCAGCAAGTAGGCACTCTCCCCCCGCGCGCCCACGGCCCTCATTTCACCGGATAGGTGGCCATTACCCAATCCTTCCACGCCTGCTCGGCGCGGGCCATGGTCCACCCATAGCGCTTGCGCATACTCTCCCGCTGGACGTCGTCCATGTGGGAGCCGTCCGGCAAGTGCGTACGCGGATCGCGGCGCGTCTTCAAATCGGTGATGAAATTCCCGAAGGCCCCGCGATCGCTGCGGATCAGGAAGTCGATCTTGGACCAGATCACCAGGTGGTCATCGAAGCTCAACTCCGCGAAGGATGCGCGGCGCAGCAAAGAGGCGAAGGTCGCGGCCTTGCCCTTCTGGATCAACTTGCGGACCTCGGGAGCCCAGCGCCGGACCGAGCGGCCGACCTCGAAGGAACCTTCGATGGTACAGAAAGTAGCGTAGCGAGGGTCGTTCTCACGCTCGATCCAGTGCGCGAAGCCCTCCGTGATCCACACCGGCAACTCATAGGAATAGTGTTCATAGCCATCCAGCAAGTTGTGGGCCACCCCGTGGAGGATCACGTTCTGCAAGTAGCGGTCGCTGTGGATGTCTTCCTCCTCCAGGTTCAGACCGAACCACAACATGTCCCGGTCGACGTTGTTGTAGCGCTGGGGTTTGACGTAAGCGAGCCCCCAGGTGTTGGTCATGTACTCCCGATAGGGAGAACGTTGCTCGAAGACCATGACTTCGTACTTGTCCTGTTCCCCGAGGAAAGGGCCCACCCCGCGCATCCGATTCCGTTCGGGGTCCAACCACGCGCTTTCCGAGGTCCCGAAGAGGTCTTGTACCTCGGAGTAGACCTGCTCCAACTTGTCGGCGAGCAGGTGGATGCGGTACCAACGGTCGAGAACCGCAGTCTTGGCATTGACCGCCGGAAACTTTTCCTTCAGAGCGGTCAGCTCGGCGCGATACCGCTTCCGCTCTCCCTCGGGGATCTTCCATTTCGGAAAATCTCCGACGATCCGGAAATGAGTGGTTTCGAGCACCGTCGGGTGCCAGGTCATTTCCTTGGCGATCGCCTCGGTGTCGCTGCGCCCGAAGGTGAAAGGGCCGTGGTCTTGTCCCTGGGCTCTCAGGAGTTCCTCGTCGTGCCCGCAGACGGTGCAGCGGTCGCGCTTCTTCAGCTTCGCGTATTTCTGGGGATTGGCCGCCGTGAGCGACGCGGTACCCAGGATCACCGCCGCGGAAAGGGCGATCAGCGTCCGGAATCGCCGTCCTCTCACAGTCGTCCGTCCCATTCGCGGGCCTGATCGATGGTGTCCATCACGGATAGAGCGTCGAGCGCTTCGGCGTGGTCGATCAGGATCCGACAGGCGTTGATCATCGCCAGCTTGATCCTGGGGTCGGGATCCCGGAGGGCCATCCGTAGGCCCGGAAGGAGCTTCGCCGTGCCGAGGAGCTGGAACAAGCGGAGGCCAGCGAGGCGTTCCGCGGTGCTGCCCTTCCGCGCCAGCGCGAGGACGGGGGCGGCCAGCGGCCCCCGTGGGGCATGGGCCAAATCCGCGCGCAGCAGCTTCCGCTCCTGGCCCCACCGGCTCTGGAAGACGGCGTGGAGGGCGGGAAGCCCTTCCTTCGAACCGCGCAAGACCAAGCCCCGCGCCGCCTGGTAGCGGACGTCCTCCAGCCCCTCTGCGTCCTGGGAAGCGCTCAGAGCCTGCTCC
>CAYVRL010000456.1:0-2258 GCA_964454065.1 uncultured Planctomycetales bacterium
TCCGCGGTTGATCCCCTCGATTCAGGGGTACTCCACGATCAGAGCTCGATGATTGCGAATCGCGTCGTCCCAACTTCCCGTCTGGGGATGGACGACGAAAACCCGCTGGTCGAATTTGACCTGAACAGGAGCAGCGTCGGTCGGGGAGACCACATGGAAGGATCCGTAGACATCGACCATTCCCTCCTCGCTGATGAGCGAGTAGTTGACGGCCAGGATCAAACGACCGCAACCATCTCCGAGGAGGTCGGCGATCACCAGGCCGTGGCCATCGTCCACCGAGCACGTTCCCACCGCCAACACGACATCGGTGTACTCGGAATCGTGCGGGAGGGGGAAAGAGCCGGAGTGGTTGCGGGCGAACAGAACTCCGACGACCCCCAGGCCGACGATGAGAACGGGAAGGATGATCTTGATCTTCAGCCCTTGTTTCATGATTCGTTCAGCAGGGTTTTCGGGGATTCCAACAGTCTCCGCAAGTCACGGTGACATCGGAGCAGGTCTGGGCAGCGCCCCAGGTCGAACCGGGCGTTGCACAAACCCTGACATCATGCATCACTTGCGGGGAGGAGCAGAAGACGCAATCACAAAGCGGTGTACTCGATGTGTTCAACATAGACTTGGAACGGGTAGAGGTCCCCAAGCGCCCAGTAACGATCGTGACTGCCCCGCCGTGAGAGATCGTCAAGGAAAAGGGAACTCCAGGGCAGCAATCCAAGGGGTAAAGGCAAGATAGAACTGGACTACTCTGATCGGAAGCAGGGAGACCGGAACCCAGCATGAAAACCCCAAGAAGGAGTAGAGTCATCCTATACGAACAAAGGAACGGAATTAGGGAGCGGGGAGCGGGGAGCGGGGAGCGGGGAGCGGGGAGCGGGGAGCCAGCGGCAATCTCTTTCCATGAGAGCATGGTAGCCCTCTCCAGGCACATTTCGAGGTTTTTTTCTCGGCAGCCGCCAAGCGGTTAAATGGTCTCTCAGGAAACCCGCCGTTGCCCCCAGGAAAGCGGAAGAAGTCGTTTCCCGAGGAGATGCCCCCAATCGCAAATCTTCGTCAAGTCTCATGAAGTGGCCGATCCAGCCCCGGCCCGGAGGATCATCCTGGAAGGTTCCCTTCGGCACCGCTGCCGGGGTGGGAAAGCCAATCCGCATCCACTTCGGGGCGACGGTCGCGGAGGAAGAGGCGCCGCGCGGGTGAGGAAGCACAGGTGTCGAGATCCACCTCCACCTGGAGGATTCCTTCACGGTTCCGGCCCGCGCGTGCCAGGACGCGGCCCCACGGATCGCAGACGAAGGATTCCCCAGCGAAATCCAGTTCTCCTTCCTTTCCGACCCGGTTGCAAAGGGCCACGAAATAACCGTTCTGGAATGCCGCCACCCGCAACTCGGCCTCGTAGAGGCCGTCCGGCCACTCGTCGACGGTGCCCGCTTGCGGGACCACCACCAGATCTGCGCCACCGAGGGCCAGAGCACGCAGGTATTCGGGGTAGTGACGGTCGTAGCAGATGGCCACTCCGATCCGCCCGGCCACGGTGTCGTAAACCGGTGCGCCCCGATCGCCGGGAGCGTAATGACTCTGCTCGTGGAAACCCGGGTACTCGGTGATGTGAACCATCCGGGTGACCCCGAGCAACTTCCCGTCGGCGTCCAGGACCGGGCTGCTGTCGTAAGCCACCTCGCCTGCGCGCTCGTAGAGATTCAGGACCACCACCACTCCGAGTTCCCGAGCGAGATCCGCGAAGGCATCGGTGGTGGGACCGGGAATCGTTTCCGCAAGGGAAAGGGAATCCTTCCCGGCGGGTACCCGAGGCCAGAAGGGATCGAATCCCAACTCCGCGAAAACGACCAGCTCCGCGCCCTCCGCCGCGGCGCGGCGCAAGGCGAGCAGGCCATGTTTCCGATTGATGGCTCGATCCGCGCTCGCCCGTTGCTGGACGAGGGCCAGCTTCATTCGGAAGGGGCCGGGCGCGGCGGCAGGGGCCGGGCGGCGTAGCCCTCGCCCTCGATGGCCGCGACCAGGGCCGCCGGATCGGCGCTCCCGCGGACCGAGGCCTCTCCGGGTTGGAGCTGGACTTCCACTTCCTCCACTCCCGCCACGGCGCGCAGGGCCTTTTCCACCGCCCGCTGGCAGTGTTCGCAACTCATGCCTTCGATCTGGATCCTGATGTTCATTTCGTCTCGACCTCCACGGCGCGTAGACGCCGCAAGCGCAGGCTGTTGCTGACCACGAAGAGGCTGGACATGCCCATCGCGGCACCA
>CAYVRL010000457.1:0-2255 GCA_964454065.1 uncultured Planctomycetales bacterium
GAAGGGAGTGAAGCCGTCCATGGAAACCGAAGCTCCCAAGGCTCGCAATTCGGGTACCAAGGGGCCGTCACCGGGAAGAGCGACATGAGTTTCCCAATCCTCCCGGGCAAGACCCTCCACGAGGTCCAGTACGGTCCGGTCCGAACCATACAGGTCCGCGGAAGCGTGGAAGAGGAGTAGCTTCCTCCGCTTCAAGGCGCTCCCTCCCGTTTGCGAAGCAGACGCGCGGGAACCCCGCCTACGATGCTCCAGGGCTCTACGTCCTTGTTGACGACCGATCCCGCGGCCACGATCGATCCGTGTCCGATCCGCACTCCGGCAAGAATCGTGACATTGGTACCGATCCAGCAGTCGTCCTCCACGACCACCGCCTTGCGTTCCACTCCCTGATGTCGGATCGGCGTGCTGGTGGCGGAAAAACGATGGTTCTCGGGGATCAAGACCACCCGCGGGCCGAAGAGCACGTTGGAGCCGATCTCGACCGGGCCGCTGGCGCCGAACCAGCAAAAGGCCCCAATGCTGCTGTGGTCCCCCACCCGGATCCCCTCCCCCAGTTCCCCGCCGTAATAGGAAGAGGGACGAATGGATGCGCAACGGCCCACGGTGACCCCATCCCCGAAATGGACCCCCTGCCGAGAGAGCCCATGGATCTCGCAGAGTTCTTCGAACTTCACGTCCCGGCCACAGTGGATGTGCCGGGGATTCATCAACCGTGCCCCGCGAGCCACGAAGAGGCGTCCACCGCAGCTCCCGAGGCGCAGGCGCCACCAGCAGCCACGCAAGAAGTTCGCACCGACCCTGCCGAGAATCGCGGCGGCATCCCGCTCGCTCAAAGCGGGATCGAGTTGGCCCTCTCCATGTTCCCGGCCGCGCACGAAGAGCCTTTCGTAGAGTTTCCGCGCCATTTTGCTCATGATTCCGATTCTCCGCTTGCCAGCACCTTCCGGTAGATTCCCTGAAGTCGCTCGCCCTTACGAGACCAGAGCATTTCCTCGCGCACCCAGGTGAGTGCCCGCTCGCGGATTCCTTGTCGAAGTTCCGCGTTCTCGACCAGCCGTCGCAGGGCCCGTGCCAGTTCGCTCACCGTTTCTTCCTCCGTCGGACACACGGGCACACTCATCCCGCGGCCTCCTGCCACCATGTCTCCTGGTCCACCGAAGTCCAGGCACAAGACGACCGCTCCCGAGGCCATCGCCTCCGGCACCACCATTCCCGCGCCTTCGAAAGAGGGAAAGAGGAATATCTCCGCCTCCCGAAAATATTCGAAGACCCGTTCATGGGGCAGCTCCCCCAGGAAGTGCACGGCTCCCTGGAGACCCTGATCCGCAGCCCGTTGCTGGAGGGCCTCTCGGAGGGGGCCCTCACCGAGGAAGCTCATCGACATCTCGGGGTGATCGCGGTAGCACTCGGCAAAGGCACACAGAGCCAATCGGGGCCCTTTGAGTTCCACCAGGCGGCCGGCGAAGAGGATCGAGAGGCCTTCCTTCCGGACGGGAGTGTCCACTCGATCCACCCCGCAAGCAGGCATGCGTATGAGAGGCGCGGAACCACGGGGGAGGTCCTGCGTTTCGAACTCCGACCCCAGACTCAGGATGACGCGGGCTCGGCGCATGGTCAGGCGCAAGAGCGGATCGCAGCGCAACAGGAACTTCTTCAACAGGGCTTTCGCCGTCTCTCCCCAGCGCAACCGCCGGGAGGCATGACGAAGGAACTGCCGAGGAATCCGAGGGTGCTGTCCGACCGGTCCCCAGACGAAGGGTTTCCCGACCAGGCTCAAACCGGAAGGGATCCAACTCGAGGCAAAGGTGGTGTGATGAAGGACGTCGAAGTCATACTCGCGGTCGAGGCGCCTGGCCAACGAACCGGCCCCGAGCTGCCAGAGGTAGAAATAAGCCACCGCGCCACGGCCCTTCCGCTTCCAGAAACGCATCCAGTAGGGAAGGTCGTAAGGGATCACATGGAGGGTGGTGAGTCCTTCCGCTTTCGCCGTGGCGCGGACCGCCTCCACATTGTTGCGGCGAGTGAGCAAGAAACACTCGTTGCGGAGAGCCACTTGTCGCGCCCAGTTCCAACCGATGCCCTCTTCCGAACCCTTGCCGGGCTCGCAAGCGTAGGCGCTCATCAAGACCTTCATCGCCTCCATCCCCACACGGAAGTCGCGAACAGGATCAAGAATACGAACATCGACGGGCTCGGGTACCCAACCATGCCATAGCCCGAAAAGGCCTCGAACAAGGTGGCGGCGAGGCATGCGG
>CAYVRL010000458.1:0-2224 GCA_964454065.1 uncultured Planctomycetales bacterium
GCCCTACATCTTTCCCTGGGGATTTCTCGTGACCACTGCTCGGAAGCCTACTAGGGGAAGGCGGCGGAAAGGAGCGGTCCCTTTCGCCTGCGGGTGGTAACCTGGTACGTCTCGCCCGCCTTCCTGCCTTCATGCGTCTTCCTCCCTACTCCTGGATTGCCTTCGGTGGCGTGCTCTCCCTCGTTTTCTGGGGGGGTGTCCTGCCTCGACAGAACCCCTTGGGTGCTGCCGGCAACGGTGTGGCGGCCCTCGCGGACAGCGACGGCGACGGATTGGACGACGCCTTGGAAATGCGCCTCGGCACCGACCCCGCCCTCGCCGATACCGATACGGATCAAGTCTCGGACCTCGAGGAGCTCCTCCGTGGAAGCGATCCGGCGGCCTTCAATGCGCCCGGGAGCGTGCCCAGCCCGACTGCCCAGCTCCGGATCGAGGTCTACCAGGTAGGCGCCGACTTCATCCTGCAAGTCTTCGCCCTGCGGCAATCCGGAGTTTCCGACTTCCGGCTCTACCGGACCTTGGATTGGGGTATCAAGGGCTTCACCTACTCCTCGCTCACCAACCGCATCGTCGATCTGGTCAGCACTCCCGCAACGGTGCCCGGGTGGACGATGGATCGGCTCCGGTTGCAGGTTCCCTCCTCCTGGTTCGATCTGCATCCCGCGGCCAGCTTCACCGTCGAGGGGATCGTGGACGGCCAGCACCTCGCGGATCAGGTCTTCCTCACCCATGCCGGGAGCGAGGTCGCCGAAGCCTACGCGATGATGGCCGCCCAGGGGGTCCGCCACTCCCACGCGCTCGCCAATCTGTCCCTGCTCGGTCTGCCCTCCGAATCCGGTGGCGGCGCGACGAGTGGCGGCGGCAGCGGGAATTCCACCAGCGGCGGCGGGGGAGTCGTCGGCCTCTCTCCGGTGGAGCCCGTGGGCGAGGCTCCGCCCCCTTCCCGGGGCACTCCTGACGAGGTCTGCCTGCAATTGCTGGCTCCCAGCGCGAACCTGGGCAACGGTCGGGTCCAGTACACGGTCGTGGACGCCAGTTGCAACGCGAGTCCCGGTTCGCTCTGCCTCGCTGGTTGTGCTCTGACCGTAGGGGACACCCTGGTCGGCATCGACGTCGTCGGGCTGCTCGGCGGTTGACGGCGTAAGTCACTGCCAATCAGTCCTTTATGCGCTTCTGGCCGCGTCCTCGAGACGCGGCTCGACTCTTTTCCCTCCCTTTCCCTCGCGGGCGTGATTGCTAGAAGGCCCTTGCCGCACTAGGCTTGCCGCCGCGGTAACCGAAAACTTGGAACTCCTGTCAACTTGCCCTCGTCGAAGAACAAGAAACCGGCCACCGATCCCGATGCGGATTTGGTGCGACAGTGCCAAGAGTCCAGCGGGGCGGCCTTCGAAAGGGCCTACCGTAAGCTCTTCGATCTTTACAAGAATCGCGTCTACACGATCTGTTTGCGCGTCACCGGAAACGAGGACGATGCGCTCGACGCGGCCCAGGAAACCATGGTGACCCTGGCGCGGCGCATCGGCGACTTCGCCTACCGAAGTCGTTTCTCCTCCTGGACTTTCCGGATCGCGGTCAACGCCGCGATCGACGTCCGCCGGCGCCGACTGGCCGGTCCGCGGGGCAGCGCTCTGCTCACCATGGGCGGGGCCGACGGGGACGGCCTCCCCGAAGCCGCCCGCCCCGAGGAAAGCAGCGATCCGCTGGAACTCGTGGTGGGGCTCGAGGCCCGTGAGGCAGTTCGCCAAGCGCTCGCCAGTTTGAACCCCAAGTTCTCTTCCCTCCTTGCTCTCCGGTATATGGAGGGGCTGAGCTACGAGCAGATCGCCGAGGTCCTGGACTGCCACCTCGGGACCGTCAAGTCCCGGCTCAATCGGGCTCACGCGGCTCTCCGCGAGCGCCTGACTCATCTCGGACATGGTAGAAGCGATTCCTGAGCATCCATCCCCCCAACCCCTCACCCCTCACTTCGCCCTCACCACTTTGGATTCGAAGCACACTCCCGATCGGCTACCCGTGGAACTGGAGGATCTCCTCCGCTCCCTGGGGGGCTGCTCCGCCCCGGCGGAGCTTTGGGACCGGGTGTCCCTGAGTCTGCTCGGCGAGGAAACTGCCCCCGAGGAACTCTGGGAGCGAGTCGAACCCACCATCGCGGATCTCGCTCGACCCGCGCGTCCTCTCTTGCAATTCCGGCGCTTGGCCGCGGCCGCCGCCGTGCTCCTGGTCC
>CAYVRL010000459.1:0-2223 GCA_964454065.1 uncultured Planctomycetales bacterium
GAGCGTCTGGCCCGCAAGATGATCGAACTGGCCGATGAAGGGATCCTGCACGCGACCCATGCGGAACTGGCCCGCGAGATCGGCACGGCGAGGGAGGTCGTCACACGCTGGTTGGGCCGCTTCCGGAAACGGGGCTGGGTGGTCCTGGAGAGAGGTCGGATCCGGATCGTGGACCTTCCCGCCTTGCGCCGGGCGGCCGAAAGTGATTAGGTCACGGACGGATCCCATTCCGGGGTTCAGACTGGGAATATGAACAATGTCGGCAACATCGACCGGGTCCTGCGCTTGATCCTCGGGGTGGGCCTCCTGGCCATCGTCTTCGTCGGCCCCCGGACCCCTTGGGGTTGGATCGGGTTGGTCCCTCTGCTCAGCTCCGTGGTGGGGTTCTGCCCTCTCTACAGCCTGCTGGGGATTCGAACCTGCCCGAAGAAGTCCGCTTGAGTGGCTGCTCATGCCGGGCCCACGGGGGGGGGCGTCACTCGGCTCCTTGACGGGTGAGGCATTCGGTGTTCGGATGGGAGACGAATCATGCCTCGTTTCCTTCCCCCCTCCTTCTTTCCAAGTCTCGTGGTGGCTTGGATTCTCGTCCTCCCTCTCCCCGCGCAGGGCACTTCCCGTGTCAGTGTGGACTCCGCGGGCCTTCCGGGGAACGGCGTCTCGCAGGTTCCGGCGATTTCCGCGGACGGCCGTTACGTCGCCTTTTCGAGTGCCTCCACCAACCTGGGTGCCGGGGCCACGACGGGTCAGTACGAAATCTACGTCCATGATCGTCAGAGCGGCCAGACCACTTTGGTGAGCATGGATTCCTCCGGCCATCTGGCCGATCGCTCGTGCACGGATCCCGCGATTTCCGCGGACGGTCGTTACGTCGCCTTCGCCAGCGAAGCGACCAATCTGGTTCCCGGGGACACCAATGGGGTGCGCGACATCTTCCGTCACGATCGTTCGACGGGTGTGACGATTCGGGTCAGCGTGGACTCCGCCGGGATCGAGGGTGGGGATCGTTCCGAATCCCCGGCGATCTCCGCGGATGGTCGCTTCGTCTACTTCTACAGCTGGGCGCGGAATCTGGTTCCGGGGGACACCAACTCCTCGACGGATGTGTTCCGGCACGATTGTCAAACGGGACAGACCATCCGGTTGAGCGTGAATGCCTCGGGAGTGGAGGGAAACGGGTCCTCGGATTCGCCATCCGTTTCCGCGGACGGCCAACTCATCGCTTTCTCGAGTTTCGCCTCCAACCTGGATCCCGGCGGTTCCCTGGGCAAGCAGATTTTCGTTCGTGACCTTCAGAGCGGGCAGACCAGCCTGGTGAGTACCGACTCCTCTGGCGTGCAGGGAAACGCCGGAAGCTTCATTCCCTCGATCTCCGGGGATGGTCGTTACGTGGCCTTCTACAGTTGGGCCACCAATCTGGTTCCCGGGGACACGAATGGGTCGGTGGACGTCTTCGTCCATGATCGCCTCACTGGGCAGACCACGCGGGCGAGCGTGGATTCCTCGGGGATCCAGGGTGATTCCTTCTCCGTCGCTCCGGCTCTTTCCGCGGACGGCCGCTACGTGGCCTTCCACAGTGCCGCGGACAATCTGGTCCCTGGGGATACCAACGGGGTCCAGGACGTCTTCGTCCACGATCAGCAGACCGGGCAGACCACGCGGGTGAGCGTGAATTCCTCAGGTGTGGAAGCGGATGACCTCAGCTTCCTCCCGGCGATCTCCGGGGACGGCCAGAACGTGGTCTTCTCAAGCTACGCCAGCAATCTGACGCCCACGGGCTCCCATTCCTACGCCGAGATCTTCCTTCACGGCGGACCTCTGTTGAGTGCCTCCGGCAGTTGCCCGGGGTCGATGAGCTTCACGGTCACGGGGGCCACTCCGGGGGGCCAGGTGGCCTTCGTCTGGGGGAGGACGCCGGGCGGTTTCGTGATTCCGCCCGGGAACTCCTGCCCCGGACTGGAGCTGGATCTCCTACCGGGCCTGAATCCCCCTACCCTCCTCACGGTGAGCGCGGATTCCCTGGGAGTGGCCTCCGCCTCGGGGACCGTTCCCGCCCCGGCTTGTGGGGTTTTCGCAATACAAGCCTTGGATTTGGTGACCTGCGGGAAATCCAATCTCGTCCCGTTCTAGGGCATCCGCACAGGGAATGAAAATGCTCGACTTCATGGACCGGCTCCTCCGGTTCCTGGTCATCCTCCTCTTTCTGTTCCTGGTCCTCGTCGAGTC
>CAYVRL010000460.1:0-2209 GCA_964454065.1 uncultured Planctomycetales bacterium
AACCAGGTAGAGCGTGTTTCCGGCCTTGGCGTAGAAGTCTCCACCGATGCTCGCGAACGTGCGCATGACATTGGGGGGGCAACAGGCGCAAGCGAACCAGGGTTGGCGGACCGTTTGCCCGTCGCTCTCCAATGGGTTCACGTAGAAGAAACTGGTTCCGTCCTGGGAGACTCCGGCGGCGACGTTGTTGTAGAGGGAACGTTCCATCACGTCCGCGAAGCGGGTCTCTCCCCGGATGCTCAGCAGACGGCGATTCCACATCACCGAGGCCACCGCGGCGCAGGTCTCGGAGTAGGCGTCGCGGTTGGGGAGTTCGAAGGGTTCGCCGAATGCTTCTCCATTGGCACGAGCCCCGATGCCTCCGGTGACATAGGTCTTGCTCTCGAAGACGTCCCGCCAGAGGGTTTCGAGTACGGGGAGGGCGCTGCGGTCTCCGCTGGCTTGGGCCCAGTCGGCGAAGCCGGTGTAGAGGTAGAGGGCGCGGACCGCGTGGCCTTCCGCCCGGGTTTGCTGGCGCAGGGGGGTGGTGTCCTGGCGGTAGGCGTCTCCTCCCGCGACATGGGGTTCGCGGCCCCGCCGTTCCAGGAACTCCTGGGCTTGGTCCAGGTAGCGCCGCTCCCCGGTACGGCGATAGAGGCGGACCAGGGCGTGTTCGATTTCGGGATGTCCCGGAGCGGCATCCACCCGTTCCGGGAAGGTGGCGCAGATCAGATCGGCGAGGCGGCGGGCGGCATCGAACAGCTCGGGCCGTCCAGTGGCCCGTTCGTGGGCGAGGGCCGCTTCGATCAAGTGACCTTGGCAATAGAGTTCGTGCCAGCCGGAGATGTGCGTGTAGTGAGGGGTCTCCTCGATCTGGTATTGGGTCATCAAATAACCGTCCGCTTCCTGCGCGGCCAGGATCGAGGAGGTGAACTCGTCCACGTGGGCGCGCAATCCCGGGTCGGGCTGACGCGCCAGTTCCTCACACGCCGCTTCCAGCCACTTGTAGCAATCGGAGTCGGTATAGACCGCCATCGAGTGAGGGCCTTGCTCCTCGCCGGCCGCGATGCGGAAGTTGCGGAAGGCACCTTCCTCTTCGAGTCTTCGATAGCCTACGGCGAGACTGGTTCGGTTGCTTTGGACTTCCCGCAGCCAGAAACCGGGTTGCAAGTGGACCTCGGCGGCGGGAACCGGATCCAGGGCCTGGAGGACGGTGGGCGGACTCTGGAGGACGAGGAGGAGGAGGCCGGAGAGCACCGGTTCACCATACTTCCGGGTTCGGGTTTCGGGGAGTTGGCCGAGTTAGAATCGGTGTCCATGATGCTCGGCTTCCTCCTGCTCGCTTGCACGTTCCAGGCGGTTCCTGCCCAGCAGGAACTGATCTCTCCCTTCCTGCACCCGCGCAGTTTCGCCGCTGAACCCCTGCAAGGGGAGACATTCGCGAGTTTCAGCGATCGAGACCCCGAAGTCGCCGCACCGGGTGGAGGACGGATCCTCCTCCAGACCTCCACGCCCTTGGTCTTGACTCGTTTCTGGACTCCCACGCCGCAAGGGAAACTGCGCTTCTTTGCCCCCGGAGCGGACCAACCCTTCTATGAGGTCGAAGTCGCACGACTTTGTGGCGCGGATCCCGGCGGGGTCTTCCGCGCCCCCTTCGCGGTCGGCGCGGAGGAGTCCGGTTGGACTTGCATCCTGCCCTTGGCCTGTCCACAAGGGCTGCGCCTGGTCGCCAGCGAGCGGGCCCTGCGCTATCGGATCGAAGCCCGCCGACTTCCGGAAGGGATTACCCTACCCCGCTTCTCGGACGAACTCTTCGCCGCCGCCGAAAGCGACTTGTCGGTCGCGGCCCGGCTCTGGTCCCATGGCGAGTTGCTGAGCATGCCGCAACGGCAGACCAGTGCCTTCGGGAACCTCCGCCCCAATCTTCCGGCGATCATTCGCTTTCGTCAGGACGGGACGGTGGCCTTGTTTCGGGCCGAAATCCTGCGGGCCGACGAGATCGAGGATCTCCCCAATGTCCTTCGCGGTCTTCGCGTGCAGGTCTTCGCCGATGGCAGCGAGGAAGCGCAGATCGATGTTCCTCTGGGCGATTTCTTCGGTTGTGGTTCCCGTTTCCGGGTCTTCCAGAGCGCCTTCCTGCGCACCAGCAGGGTTCCCGGCAAGAACGGCAAGGGGGGCAAGCTGGTCTTCGAGTCCAATCTCCCGCTCCCCAGATCTGAAGAGCACACTA
>CAYVRL010000461.1:0-2189 GCA_964454065.1 uncultured Planctomycetales bacterium
GTCGATGCCCTCGAAGTAGCCGGTGAAGAGCAGCCGGAAGTAGACCCCGGGCGGGGGAGGCTGGGCCGGCCGATCTGGTCGGCGTAGAAGGGCCGACACAGGTCCTCGACGAAGGCGTCGAAACGGGCTTCGCCAAGGATCCGGCTCAAGCGGTCGTAGAAGGGGTGACCCGGGGAGCGGGGAAGATCGAGGGCGGAGAAGAAGAGCGGCTCCTGCCCGGCTTTGTTGCGGCGACCCATTGCCATGGGCGTACCTTCTCAAACCGGGAATTGGGATTCAAGAAGGGCTGTATCCACGGACTGTTAGCGGCCATGCATGACCTTCCTGAGGTCGTTTCCTCCTCCATCCTTCCCCGTGTCGGAACGCCCGAGTGCGGGTCTCCACGCCGCGGGATGGACTTCTTCGGCCCGTTGCGCTAAGATGATGTTCCCAAACCGACTTGGCGGGGACCTTCGTTGACTTCGGGCCAATCCAGGCCGAGACGATTCGGTCGACTCCTCTGAGCCCAGCTCGAGGAAAGACCATGTCCGAAGAACCGCTCTCCAGTCCATCGTCCGCAGGCGGGAAACGCCTGCGAGTTCCCACCGCGCTCGTCTATTGCGAGGCGAACTTCTCCGCCATCGACGGCAAGACCGCCAACGGCCTGGTTCGCCACTCGGAGAGATACGAGATCCTGGCGGTCATCGACAGCCGGAAGGCAGGTCTCGATGCCGGCTCCGTGCTGGACGGAGAGCCGAACGGCATCCCCGTCTGTCGCGATCTCGCCGACGCAGTGGCGCGGGTCGGAGGCGTGCCCGACTATTTCATCTTCGGAATGGCGCCTTCGAGTGGCATGTTGTCGGTCCACGAGCGCGAACTCCTGCTCGTGGCCATTGGTCTCGGGATGAACGTGGTGAACGGTTTGCACGAATTCCTGAACGACGATCCGGAGTTCGCAGCGGCGAGCGCCGCGATGGACGTGAAGATGATCGACATCCGAAAGCCGAGGGCGAAGAAGGACCTGCGGATGTTCTCCGGTCGGATCGCCGAGGTCACTTGTCCCCGAATCGCCGTACTCGGAACCGACAGCGCCATCGGGAAGCGTACGACCGCCACCATCCTGACCCGCGCCCTGAACGAGTACGGTCTCAAGGCGGTGATGGTCAGCACCGGCCAGACCGGTTTGATCCAAGGAGCCCGCTATGGCCTCGCGATCGACGCCATTCCGGCCCAGTTCTGTTCCGGCGAGATGGAAGCGGCGGTCCTCGATGCCTTCGAGGGCGAGGACCCCGACGTGATCGTCGTCGAAGGACAAGGCGCGTTGAGTCATCCCGCCTATTTGACCTCGACCTTCATTCTGCGAGGTAGCCGCCCCCATGGCGTCGTGCTGCAACACGCGCCGGGGCGGAGCCGCCTCAGCGATTTCGAGAAAATGGTGATGCCCACGCCGGCCGCTGAGATCCATCTCATACAGACCTTCGCCGAAACGAGAGTCATTGGCCTCACCATCAATCACGAGAACATGAGCGACGAGGAAGTCGAGGCGGCCATTCTGTCGTACCAGTTCGAACTCCGCATCCCCGTCACCGATGCCCTGACCCGGCCCCACGAGGAACTGGTGGAGATGGTCCTCTCCGCCTTCCCGGAGCTCGAGGAGAAGTTGGTCGTCGGCACCCGATGACCGCGCCGCGTCTGGTCATCGACCTGGACAAGATCCACCATAACGCCCACACCCTGGTCCGCCTCCTCGCTCGGCGGGGCATTGCGGTCACGGGGGTCACGAAGGCCACCCTCGGCAGCCCCGAGATCGCCGGCACCTTGTTACGGGCCGGCGTGAATGCTCTCGGCGACTCCCGCATCGAAAACATCGAAGGGATGCGCAGCGCGCACGTGGCGGCGCCGATGATGCTCATCCGTTCTCCTATGCGCAGTCAGGTGGAGAGGGTCGTCCTCCACGCCGATGTGAGCTTCAACACCGAACTCGCGATCATCGGCGCGCTCTCCTCGGCCGCGGAGGCAGCGGGAAGGACCCACGGCATCCTCCTCATGGTGGAGCTGGGAGACCTCCGCGAGGGAATCTTGCCCGGCGACCTGGAGGCCGTGGTCCGTGAGACCCTGCGTTTCCCGAGCCTCGTGCTTCGCGGACTCGGCACCAACCTCGCTTGCCAGAACGGAGTGGTTCCCGACGCAGGGAAGATGAACGAGTTGTC
>CAYVRL010000462.1:0-2184 GCA_964454065.1 uncultured Planctomycetales bacterium
CTGGTCGAGATCAAGAAGGGGCCCGAACTCGTGGATCAGGTCTTCCAGGTCTCTCCACGGGAGCGCTACGAATTCTACGTCGCGAATCCGGGGGATCCTGCCGCCCTTCCCTACAAGATCAAGAACGGGAAACGATTCGCGGTGGGGAAGAAGGGAGTGCTCGCCATCCAGGGATCGGACATCGCCTCCCTGGCCTTGATGATGCCCACCGAGAGCTTCGCCAGTCTGGCAACCGAGTACGCGCACCGCAAACAGGAGATCGCGGACTTGAAGCGCACGCGGGAGAGTTTCCCTCGGGGCAGCCAGGAATGGTTCGCGGCGCAGCAGTTGATGCTGCGTGCCGACGAGCGTCTGCGCAACTGGTTGGACGGGAACGGTTACGTCCTGGCCGCCACCAAGATGGACCGGGAGATCGATCGCCAGCGGCGCATCGTCTCCAAGGACGCCCGCAGTCAGCGTTTGAAGGGTGCCCTGGCTTCGATCCAGGAGGTGGACGTGCCCCAGGAGTTGCAGGACGCCGCCGCCGAGATCGCCGACGGGGCCTTCCACTTCCGTGGCCTGGGCAGCCGCCATTTCCTGATCTATTCGGTCGACACCCACTCCGAAGCCCGTCTCCGCCACGTCCTGGAACTCGCCGAGACCGCTCTGGAAGGCTTTCGCGAGGCTTACGTGGACCCCTACTTCGGCGAGGATTTCCCGGATCGGATTCCCGAGAAGCGCTTCGAGGAGTTCTTCTTCGGTCCTCCCGGTCCCTCCGCCTATGCGGCCTTCTTCGAGGACTACTACGGCTACGCTTGGGGACCGCGCAAGGCCGAGCGGCTCAAGATGAAAGGAACCGCGGTGGATCGGGGGCCGGGAAGGATCCACTTCCTGGAGTACTGGCGTACCGACGGGAGTTCCAGTCTGGAGGGGATCGTACTCCATCGCCTGGGCCACGCCCTGGCCGAGTTGAACTACCTCGGACACGGCGCCCCGGTCAGCAACGATTGGCTGCGGGAAGCCTTGGGCTACGCGCTCTCCTTCGAGAACCTGGGCCGGAACGACGTGGTCTGCGTGGCCTTCGAGGATCCTTCCAAGCGCTATGCGCGGCAAGGGCCGAGCCGGGGGGCGGCGGGCAAGAAGGAAGTCCAGGAGGGCCTCCGCGACTACTTCCGGGAACTCGCCCTCTCCGATCCCCAACCGCTTTCCTCGCTGATGGTCCAGGATCTCTACGACTTGAAGGACGAGGACATCGCCAAGGGCTGGAGCCTCTTCGATTACCTCGGCCGCAAGGGTGGGAAACCGGCCCAGCTGTGGTTGCGGGCCCTCGGAAAGAGCGCGGTCAAGGGGAAGGGCAAGTTCCTGGAGGATCTCCGCAAGCCCACCGAGGAACTCCTCGGCGACGGGGCCGAGGGGGACGTCTTCCAGGTCGTGGAACGGCGGTGGCGGGCTTACGCCGCGGGGGAGACGGACTGATCCGCGAAGCGGGGCTCAGTCTCCTTCCTTCTTCGCCTGCTCGATTTCCTGGCGGACCAGGGCCATGTCCGCGACGTATTGCTTCACGGCTCGCGAGGCCTCGTCGTCGAGGCCCTGGAAACGGGCATGGACGGTCACGCCGTCCTCCGTGGATTGGGCGCTGACCACCCGGGCGCGGGTCTGGTAGTAGCTGTTGCGACTGTAGAGGGGAAGCCGGAACTTGAGATCCAGCTCGGTCCCTGGAACGAACAGGGCCTCGGCGGCGGCGCGGTCCCCGGGCCAGCGGCGGGCGGCCCAGGAGAAGCGCAGGCCGTCCAGCTCCAGGGAGAGGATCTCGCCTGCGCCGACCCCGCGGCCCCCGAGACGGTCGGCGAACCTCTGATCGTAGAAGCGGAAGAAGAGGGCCGCGTCCTCTCCGGTGGGGATCTCGAAACCAGCGGGCTGGCGGGAAAGGAGGTCCTCGACCGCATCCTCTTCCTCGTCATGGAAGCGGATCACGCCGTCGAGCCCCAGCTTCTCGAAGACTTCCCGAACGAAGGCCGAGGAGCGGGCGACCACCAGGGCGCCACCGGCGGCTTCCAACTCCTTGCGGGCCCGCAGGACCGAGCCGATCGCGGTCGAGTTCATGAACTTGACCTTGCGCAGATTCAGGACCACGAGTTCCCGTCCCGCGGCACGGACGGCGGCGATGGCGGCGAGGAAGTCCCCGACCGCATAGCTTTCGAAGTC
>CAYVRL010000463.1:0-2173 GCA_964454065.1 uncultured Planctomycetales bacterium
GGGCGAGGTGGAGCCGCTTTTCCGGCGGTCGACAAATGGCGGGCGGTGCGGGACCAGGCCGAGCCGCGCCGTTTCGTGGTCCTCAACGCCGACGAAGGCGAACCCGGTACCTTCAAGGACCGCGAGACCTTGCTCCGCCGCCCCGATCGAGTACTCGAGGGTCTGGCGATCGCCGCCTGGGCGGTCGGTGCGGAAGAGATCTGGTGCTATCTGCGCGGAGAATTCCAGGGACCCGCACGCACCCTCCGCGCCGCGCTCCAACGCTTCGGCGAGGATGCCTTCGGGGGATTGAGCTTCCACTTCCACTTCGGCGACGGCGCCTACATCTGCGGCGAGGAAACCGCCTTGCTCGAAGCCCTGGAAGGTCGTCGTGGCATGCCTCGCCTGAAACCCCCCTATCCCACGGAAAAGGGGCTCTGGGGTCTTCCGACCCTGATCCACAATGTGGAAACCATCGCCTGTGTGCCCGGGATCGCGCTGCGCGGAGGCCGTTGGTTCCAGGAGCTCGGGCTGAGTGGCCCCGGGACCAAGCTCTATTGCCTGAGTGGCGACGTGCGGCGCCCCGGGGTGTACGAACTGCCCTTGGGAGTCAGCCTGCGCGAACTCCTGGACTGTGGAGGGGGTTGCACTGGAGAACTGAAGGCCTTTTCTCCGGGCGGCGCATCCTCGGGTTTCCTCCCCGCGAGTCTCGCCGACCTTCCCCTGGACTACCAGGCCCTGGCCGCCGAGTCCTCGATGCTGGGTTCGGCGGGAGTGGTGATCTATTCCCGAGAGCGGAACATGGCCCAGGCCGCTTGGGAACTGCTAGCCTTCTTCGAGACCGAGTCCTGCGGGCAGTGCGCTCCCTGTCGGATCGGTACCCGTTTCCTGCGCGAAGCGGTGGAAGGGCGCTGGCGAGACGCCCCGCTCGAGGAGGTCGCCTGGGAAATGCGCGAAGCTTCGATCTGCGGTCTGGGGCAGGCCGCGCCGCTACCGCTCGAAAGCGCCCGCCGCTGGTTCCCGGAGGACTTCCAGACATGAGCGAGATCGTCGCGAGCTGGTTCCTGAACGGGCGCGAACTGGACTCCGTGGCCGGTGAGAGCCTGCTCGAAGCGGCGCGCCGAGCCGGAGTGGAGATTCCCACTCTCTGTCACGACCCACGCCTGCAACCGGTGGGAGCCTGCCGCAGTTGTCTGGTCGAGGTGGAAGGACGACCCCGACTGATTCCGGCTTGCACGACCGCGCCACGATCGGGGATGCGGGTCCTGACCGACAGCCCGCGGGTCCAGCGACACCGCCGGATCCTCTTCTCCCTCTATCTGGCGGATCATCCCCGCGCCGATACCGATCCCCGCGGAGATCCCGCACCGCTGCCGCGGATGGCCGCGGAGTTCGGGGCGGACCCTTCCTGGCCGAAGCTACCCTCCCGCCGCGCGGGACGACCCGGCGACCCCAACCCGTATCTTTCCTTCGACCCCACCGCCTGCATCCTGTGCGCGCGATGCGTGCGTTACTGCGAGGAGGTGGAAGCCGTGGAGGCGCTCGCGCTGTGCGGGCGCGGACCGGAGACCACCATCGGCACCGCGGGCGGGCGTGGGCTGCTCGACACCAGTTGCGAGCTGTGTGGAGGTTGCATCGACACCTGCCCCACCGGCGCCCTCTACGAAAGGATGCCCTTGGCCCTGGACGCGCCCCCGCCCAGTCGTTTGCGCAAGGTGCGGACCACGTGCAACTATTGCGGAGTCGGCTGCCAACTCGATCTGAACGTGAATCCGGCGGGAGCCGGGGGCCGTGGCGAAGTGGTGATGGTCACCAGTCCCCCGCCCGGTACTCCCCCCAACGACGGCAACCTGTGCGTGAAGGGGCGCTTCGCCTACGACTTCATCGGTCACTCGGACCGTCTCGACGCCGCTTACGTGCGCGACGAGGGCGGCGCTCTGCGCCGAGTCCCGCTGGAAGAGGCGATTCGTCGTGCCGCCGAAGGTCTGCGGACGGTGGCCGCGCGCCACGGCGCCGACGCCCTGGGCTTCGTTTCCTCCTCCCGGTGCACCGTGGAGGAGAACTATCTGGTCCAGAAGTTGGCTCGCGCCGCCTTCATGACCCACAACGTCCAGCATCGCGCGGCGACCTGACACGCCCCCACCGTCGCCGGTCCGGTCACGACCTTCGCCCGCGGTGCGATGCCCCAACCCAC
>CAYVRL010000464.1:0-2170 GCA_964454065.1 uncultured Planctomycetales bacterium
GTCCCCGGTTCTCCAGACCGATGGAATTCAGCAAACCGGCCGGGGTCTCGGCCAGCCGCGGCGGGGGGTTGCCTGAGCGCGGCTTCGAAGTGACGGTCTTGAGGACCAGCGCACCCAGGGCGTCCGGGTCGTCGAGGAAGGCGCAGGCCCCGGCATCGTGACCGAACGTGCCGGAGGCCGTGAGCAACGGAGAACGCAAGCGCAGCGTACCGACCGAAAGGGAGAGAAGGTTCAAGGATCCCCCTCCGGAACCTCGGAACGCATTCGAATCACCGCGAGGCCGGTGATGAGGAGGAGGAAACCGACCGTGATGCAGGAATCCGCGAAGTTGAAGACGGGCCAGGGGGCGAAGGGCCAGAAACCGAGGTCGACCTTGAGGAAGTCCCGGACCATGCCGTTGCCGGACCAGGGGATCCAGCTCCAACTGGAGAGGTTGTCGTAGAGATTGCCGACGGCACCTGCGAGGAGGAGGGCGAGGGTCAGGACCCCACGGGAATTGTCGCGGGGTTGACGCCGGACCAGGACCAGGAGCACCACCACCGCGAGCAGACGGACCAGGGTGAGGGGTAGGGTCAGATCCTGCCCCAGACCGAAGACCCCACCCGGATTGTAGACCCGGACGATCGTCAGGACCTTGCCGAAGACCTGGACCTCACCATCCGAGGCATAGCGCCAAGCCCAGGCCTTGCTGCCCAGATCGACCGCGACGAGCACGACGGATCCGATCCAGAACCATGGGTTCCGCAGCCAGGAGCGAGAATCAGGTCTGCTCACCCAATTCGCCCTTCTCGGCTCTCTGCTGGCAATCGAGGCAGTACCGCGCATAGGGAAGGGCCGCGAGACGGCGCTCCGGAATAACCAAGGAACAACCTTCGCAGATTCCGAAGACGCCTTCCTCCATGCGGTGCAGGGCGGCGTGGACTTCGCGCAGGATCTCGTCCTCGTTCTTGATCAAACCGAGCTGGAATTCCTGCTGGTAGCCCTCGGATCCGAACTCGTCCACTTCGTCCGCGGAAGTTTCATTGGGACCACGGAGAACCGTGTCTTCCAGATTCTCCATCTTCTCACCCAGCTGGCGAAGGATCTGAACCAGATGCCTCTGATGCTCGCGAAGGGCGGTCTTGTTCAGTTTGGGTCGGCTCATGGGGTCGGGAAGTCCTCTTCGAGGTGTCGTTCCGGCCTCGCGGGAGGGTAGATTCTAGGGATGAGCGGAAGCGAGGGTCAACCGATCGGAGGAGCACCGTTGAGGGCCACGATCGGGGAGTACCTCGCGGCCCTGGCCGGAGAGGTGGGGCTGCGACCGAACACCTTGACCGCGTATCGGCGTGACCTCGACCGCGCCGCTGCCCACTTCGCCGAGAGGGGGATCGAGGACTGGAGCCAGGCCAGTCCCGAGGAGGTCACCGCACTGCTCGCTAGGGTCCGGTCCGAGGGGGCCGCACCTGCGACGCAACTTCGTTTGCTCGCCAGCTTGCGGGGCCTCTATCGCTACTTGCGCTCCGAGAACCGGCTCCCCGGGCGCGATCCGACCCGATTCGGGGGGCAGGTGAAGCTCTGGCGTCGGCTCCCTGGGGTGCTGTCTCCTCAGGAGGCCCTGGCGCTCGTCGATGCCCCCCCGCGGGAGGGTTGGATGGGTTTGCGGGACCGCGCCCTCCTGGCCCTGCTCTATGGGGGCGGTTTGCGGGTTTCCGAAGCCTGCGGGCTGGGACTCGGCGACCTGGATCTGGAGGCGGGGGTGGGGCGTGATCCGGGACTCCTGCGGATCTCCGGCAAGGGGGGAAAGGAACGCTTGGTACCCTTCGGTGGCCGGGCTCGAGAGCGTTTGGAGGAATGGCTGGACCTCGGACGTCCGAGTCGCAATCCCTGCGGTCCCTGGGTCCTCCTGAGTCGCAGCGGCCGTCCCCTGGACCGCCACCGTGCCTGGCGCATCGTTCGCCACTGGACCCGTGCCGTCGGGATCTCACGCGCCGTCCACCCCCACACTCTCCGCCATTCCTGCGCCACCCATCTCCTCGCCGGTGGCGGCAACCTGCGCGCCGTCCAGGAATTCCTCGGCCATTCCGACCTCCGGACCACCGAACGATATACCCACGTCGAAGTCGACGAACTCCATGCCCTCCATCGCCTCCACCACCCCCGCCCCTGACACCAGATGCCGGGTGACTTCTTC
>CAYVRL010000465.1:0-2168 GCA_964454065.1 uncultured Planctomycetales bacterium
GGAAACGGGAAGAAGTCACCCGGCACGAGGTGTCGATCACTGGATGGGGAGGGCGTAGAAGGAGAGGGCGCCGACGCCGAGTTGGTTGGTCATCCAGCCGGGGCGGTTGCCGCCGTGGCCGTTGTAGGAGACGCTGGTGGAAGTGGTGGGGCCGCTCAGTTGCAGAAGGATCGTGTTTCCGGCAGCGGAACCGGAGACCACGTGGGCGTCCTGGGCCTGGAGGTAGAAATCCTGTTCGGCACCGGGTAGCCAGACCAGGGGGTCGATCGGGTTCCGAAAGACCAGTACGATCTCGTCGTGCGCCGGGGAGGTGAAGGAAGCGCGTTCGACGAAAGGGGCTTCCACCCCGTAAACGGTCGGGGACCCGTAGAGATCCCGTCCCAGCAACCGCGCCAAGCGGGTACCGAGTTCCTTGTAGCCCGCGTAGAAATAGTGGCAATAGTCGTTGCGCGGCAAGGCATTCGTGGACATCAGCCGGACCTTGGGCAAGGCCAGGGGGAGTTCACGCTGGACCTCCCGGAGTTGCAGGCTGGGATGCCCGCAACCCGGTCGTACCTGAAGGACGTAGATTCCTTCCAAATGACGGAAATCACCGGTCCACGACTGGTAGAGCTTTCGAAAGTTCCGGGCCCAGGCATCCGCCGCTTTCCCATCGGCTTCTCCCTGATACCAGATCAGAGCTCTCGCCTTGCCGTCCAGCCCAGCCCGACGGGCACGAAAGAGGAGCCGCCCATAGGCCGTATCCAGATTCTCCGGATCGGTGTCGTCGCGTAGATGCTGTGCGATCACGGTTCCCGCGGCAGCCCCATTCAGGACCGCGATGGGAACACCCGTCCCCTCGGACAGTCGATTCGCCATGCGCAGAGCCCAGGCACCCACGAACCCCGGACCATAGGCGGAAAGGCCCTCCGCGGGATGCCAAGCGAGATCGGCTTGCACGACCTCCGGAGAGCGAGAGGAACTGCCGAAGGAGACCACCCACGGACTCTGCTCGTTGTCGGCCCTCTTCTGGAAGTACCAATCCGGGGCGAGCGCGTTCCCTCCTCCTTGAACCAGGATCGCGTCCCCGCACAAGATCCCACTCCGTCGCCCGACCTCACGCAGGAGGGATCCGATCCGCAAGGAAAGGACGAAGTCGTAATGCGAGAGCCGGGCTTCGATGCGGGGTTGGAAGGTGAATGGGGCCCCGCCGCCCCCCGGCGGGTAACTCAGCCCCTGGCTACCCGTCCACCAGGGATGGCCATCCCGGAGGATGGAGAGTTCGACGGAAGCGTAACCCGGTGCGAGGACCTCCCCCGAAACCTCCGCCACCGCGGTCCCGGAGGCCTCGCGCGGATAGAGCTGACCATCAGCGGGAGCCGCCGTGAGTCGCAGCAGGGGCGGAGACTGAGGAAGAGCCGGAACGCTCGACAAACAGAGGAGCAGGAGGGCGAAACCCATGGGAAGGGGCAAGGCGTCGTGGGGCCGCTCTCTCGATTGTACCCCAAACTTCCAACCCCCGCTCCTCCGGGAGGTCCCACGATTTTCCCGGTCTGCAACCTTGCCGGGGGCGCGGAAAAGTTTATAGAG
This sequence comes from uncultured Planctomycetales bacterium, assembly GCA_964454065.1. Lineage (GTDB taxonomy): Bacteria > Planctomycetota > UBA1135 > UBA1135 > UBA1135 > CAYVRL01. The sequence goes on from CAYVRL010000465.1 coordinate 1,570, forward strand.
AAAGCGTGGGGAGTCCTGGGAAACGCTCCAGGAGTCCATCCGCCTACCCAGCATCAGCCCAATCGCCATGGCACTGCGAAACAACCTCCTTTCCGCGTTCGGCCTCGTCGCCCTCGCGGGGCTCGCCGTCACTCCCCTCCTGGCCCAGCAGGATGGAGCCAAGCCCAAGCAATCCAAGGCCCTGAAGGCGATCCTCGCCAGCAAGGACAAGTATGCCGGGGCCTCCAAGTGCAAGATGTGCCACAAGAAAGAGAGTACCGGCAATGCCTACGGTCATTGGCAGAAGAGCAAGCACCACCTGGCCTTCGAGACCCTGAAGGGAGACCAGGCGATGAAGTACGCCAAGGAACGGGGAATCGAGGATCCCACCAAGGCACCGGAGTGCCTGAAGTGCCACGTGACCGCCTACGGCCTCGACCCGGCCCGTACCAAGAAGATCAAACCCGAGGACGGCGTCCAGTGCGAGACTTGCCACGGCCCCGGCACCGCCCACATGAAGGCCCGGATGAAGGCCGCCGCCAAGAAGATCGTGGTCAAGGACGATGCAGGCGTACCGGTCGCCCCCGGCGAAATGCAGCTCGCCGACGAGGGTCTTTGCC
>CAYVRL010000466.1:0-2163 GCA_964454065.1 uncultured Planctomycetales bacterium
CGGCTCAAGGCCTACGGCTACTGCGACAAGTGCGCCAAAGAGCGCGAGTGGACCGCGGATCTCTACGAACAGCCCCAGAACCGCGACCACGCGGTCCCCGCGCGGGAGGTTGGCCCCACCACCCAGGCGGTGGTTCGGGGCGGTTCCTTCCGCGACGCCACCGAAGCCTGTCAGTCCACCTACCGGTGGATCTTTCCGGCTCTCGATACCCGCCTCCCTTGGATCGGCTTCCGTTGCGCGGCCGACGTGCGGTGAGCGCGCGTTCCGAAGTACTCCGTGAACTCGCCGGGAGCGGCACGGAGCTCTGTCTCGCCCTCCCGCGGCACCTCGTCTCCCTGTTTCGCCGACGAGCCCGTCTCCGAGGATTCCAGGCCCTGCGCTCCGCCGATCCGCCCCCGTTCCCCACGGATTCCGCGCCCCACACGCCCCTGCGGAATCTGATCCTGAGCTGCGGAGACGCCAGCGGCGAAGACCACGCCCTGCGCCTCCTCGCCGAACTGCGCCGCCGCCACCCCGATTTGCGGGTTCGTGGTTTCGGCGGCTCGCGGCTGCGCGCCGCGGGCATGGAAGTGTGGGAAGACCTCGCCGACCTCAACGTGATGGGCTTCCGGGACGTGGCCGCGCGCTTGCCGCTCTTCTTGCGCTGCGTCCACCGCTATGCCCAGGAACTGATCGACGCCCCCCCCGACGCGGTCCTCCTGATCGACTACCCGGGACTGCATCGCCACTTGCTGCGGATCGCCGCTCGCCGACGGATCCCGGTGATCGACTACATCGCCCCTCAGCTCTGGGCCTGGGCACCTTGGCGGGTTCGCGACTTCCGCCGCGCCGACCGTTTGCTCACCATCCTTCCCTTCGAGTCCGACTGGTACGCCCGTCACGGCGCCTCCGCCGCTTATCTGGGCCATCCTCTGGGCGACCGTCTGGCCACCGCCGGAGCCGAGGAACGCCCGCCCGCGATGGATCCCGCGCGGTGCTGGGTCGGGATCCTGCCCGGCAGCCGCGGCCGGGAAATTCGCGAGAACCTGCCCCGGATGCTCGCCGCCGCGGCGCGGCTCCACCGCGACCGGCCCGAAGTGGCTTTCGTCCTACCCCACCTTCGCGCCTCGCGGTGGCCGGAGATCGACCGCGAACTCGCCTCCTCCTCGGTCCCGGTCCTCCGTGCCCCGGGATGCTTCCATTCGGTGCTGTGCCGCTTGCGTGCGGCCTGGGTGACGAGCGGCACCGCCCTGCTGGAGGTCGCCGCCCATCGGGTCCCTCCGGTCCTGGTCTACGGGATCTCCTCCCGGCTCGGCGCCTGGCTGGCTCGCCACGCCCTCGCGGTCCCCGCGGTGGGTTCGCTGAACCTGATCGCCGGACGGCGCATCCTGCCCGAACACCTGGGCCGCGATCTGGACCCGGCGGCCCTGGCCCGGGATCTCGAGGCCTTCCTCGACGGCCCCGCGCGCGAACGTTTCCTGGACGAATTGGAACGCATCCTTCCCCGTTTCGCGAGCCCCGGGGCCTGTTCCCGCGCGGTCCGCGAACTGGAGGCTTGCGTCGCCCGACACCGGAACTCGGGGAATGGCTGAAGGGAAGAGCGATCCGGACGTAGAGAAGGAGGTGAGCCTCGCCGCCCCCCCTCGCGATCCCACTCGGGAACGGCAGCTCCTCGCTGCCGCGCTGGCCGGAAACCGGCGGGCCTTCGGGGAGCTCGCCCTGCTCCACCAGAGCCAGGCTCTGGTACTCGCCACCAACATCCTCGGTGACCGGGAGGAAGCCCGCGACCTGGTCCAGGAATCCTTCCTCAAGGCCTGGGCAGCGCTCGGCCGCTTCCAACCCGGCCGCCCCTTCCTGCCCTGGTTCCTGCGCATCCTGCGCAACGCCTGCATCCAGCAGCTCCGCCGCCGTCTGGTCCGCCGCACCCAGCCCCTGGAAGGGCGTGGCGAGGAGGAAGGCACCGTCCGAGCGCGGGAGGATCCGCGCATCCCCCGCCCCGAGGATCTCCTCCATCAGGACGAGATCGGCCAGGTGCTCGGCGCCGCACTGGAACGCCTCCCCAGCGCGGATCGCGAGATCCTGATCCTCAAGGAGTACCAGAGACTCTCCTACCGGCAAATCGCCGATCTGCTCGGGATCCCTCCCGGAACCGTGATGTCCCGCTTGTCCACCGCCCGTCGTCGC
>CAYVRL010000467.1:0-2150 GCA_964454065.1 uncultured Planctomycetales bacterium
TCGCCGGTGCGGACCGGGCCATGGTGGTCCGGGTTGTCGGCCAGGAAACCCTTCATGTCGCGGAGGAGACGGTCGCTGCCGACCATGGCCCGGTCATGGCACTCGAGGCAGAGAACGATGGGACGATCCGGGAGCAAGGAGGTGAAATCGGCTGCGTGAGGATCGTGGCAGTTCAGACAAGAGCGTTTGGTGGCCAGGGCGCCATGCTGGACCGCGGAGTTCTGGATGTGCTCGGCCATGTCGGTGTGGCAGGAGAGGCATAGGGCGGGAACGGCCTCCTTCAGGTTCGGTGCCCATTGGGAATCGTGTGGCGAGTGGCACGAGACGCAGTTCTCCACCACGGGCGCGTGTACATGTCGTCGGGAGGCGAGGGTTTCGCCGATCGCGGTGTGACAGCGCAGGCACAGGTTGGATCCCGCCGCCACCAATTGCAGCCGGTTGGGGGAGCCGTGTGGGTCGTGACAGACCGTGCAGGCGCCGACCCGAACCGGGGCGTGGACCTGCGGGTCGTCGTCCATGACCTGCTCATGGCACTCATAGCAGTTGTCCGCGATGCGCTCGTGACGGAGCATGCCCGGGTTGTCGGAGCCGTGCGGGTCATGGCAGGTCAGGCACTTGCCCCGTCGTACCGGGTAATGGACCACGGCTTCCGTAGCCATGCTCTGGTGGCACTGGTAACAGAGTTCCGCTTCGGTGCCGAGGTCGTCGAACCAGTGATCGTCACCAGCCCGATAGGGCGTGGTCTCGCCCTCGACGATCCCATGGCAATCCAGGCAGCGTCCCAGGGCCACCGGGCCGTGGACGAATCGGTGCTGCTGGAGGTCGGCGTGACAACTCGAAGTCACGCAACTCCTTCCCGAGGATGGCGCGGCCGGGGGGCGGAGGTCCGGTTCCTGGCTTGCGGTCAAGGCGGCGTAGGTCACCAGGGAAGCCAGAGCCGAGGCCAGAGCCGAGGTCCGGGGGGAAGGCCACATTGCGAGACGATTCGGCTCAGGCCATGGGTTCCGAGGTCTCGGGGTGACCGAGGCCTCCGGTGATGGCCCGTTGCAGTTCGCGGGCCCAGAGGGCTTGGACGGTCAGGAAGCGTCGCCCGATCACTTCGGCCAGGCGGCTCATGAAGAGCAGCCCGAAGGCGGGATCCTCCGCGAACAGGCCGTCGAGGTCCTGGCGGGAGATCGAGGCCACTCGACTGGGCTCGGCGCTACGGGCGGAAAGGGTGAAGCGATAGGGTTTGACCAGAGCGGACCAGCCGAGAAGATGGCCGGCCCTGCGGATCTCCAGGGGGATGTCCTGGATTTCTCCGGCCACCGTCAGGGGGAAGCAGACCTCGATGCCCCCGGAGAGGACGACGAAGACTCGGTCGGCGTGATCGCCGAGGAGGAAGAGGTATTGCCCTTGGGGAAGGTCCGAGATCTCGGACACGTCGAGGAGCTTCTGGAATTGGGCGTCGGAGATGTCGGCGAACAGTTCGGAATCCTTGAGGGCTTGCTCCATGGCGCCTCAGGCGGAAGCCCGCCGGGAAGGAGGAAGGGGCCGGTAGAGTCCGTCCAGGGAGGGTTCGGAGAGGAATGCGGCCGCAGCCTCGGTCTCGGCATCGAGGAATTCCGTGACTCCTTGGAGCGAATCCGGGGCGGGCACCGTGGAGCGGTAGAGTTCCTGGATCGAGGGCTCCTCGACGAATCGATGGGCGGCTTCGAGCTGTTCGCGGAGGTAGGAACTCACCCGCTCGGGGCTGGCGCTGGGACCGGAGTCCGTGGACTCCTCGTCTCGATGGAGCGGGTGGATGACGGGACGAAGGAAGGGCCGGTTCTCCTGGAGGGCGAGTCGCTGAGCCTCCCGTTCGGCGGCTTCGGAACGTTCGATTTCCCGGCTCTGGTAAGTGGAGATGACGATCAACAGGCCCAAGATGAAGAGGCCTCCGAAGAAGAGAAGAAGGGGAAGAGCACTTTCCATGGACTGGGGGGGCCTCCGCGGCGAGGGTTGAGGTGGGGGTTTCCCTTCCTTCCTCAAGGAACGTGCCAAGGAACCCCGCCTCCCCGGACCGCAAGGGTGACGAGGTCCCTTCGTCCTTACCCTAAGACTCGAAAGGGAAAGGGAGCTGGCGCGGAAACCCACCCCGACCCTGGCGAGGGAAGATCGAGAATGATTTT
>CAYVRL010000468.1:0-2150 GCA_964454065.1 uncultured Planctomycetales bacterium
GCCACATCCCGGGTCGCCCCTTGCTCCCCGGAGCCCTGATGGTGGAGATGTTGGCCCAAGCGGGTTCGCTGCACTCCCACTTCTACGCCCGACTGGGCCCCGAGGTCTTCATCGGCTTCGCCGGTCTGGAGAAGGTCCGCTTCCGCGGCAGCGTCGCCCCCGGCACCCCGCTGTGGATCGCCGGAAAGGTGATCAAGGGCTACCCCAGCCGCCACATGTATCAGTGGGACGGCCAGATCATGACCGAGGACGGCACCCTGGTCTGCACCGGTCAGGTCATCGGCCTGGCGATCTAGGCCTCCGACGCCGGTTCGGGAGGCAGGATCTCCAGGACGTCCAGTTCCACGCAGGCACAGGGTGCACCCAACAGCTCGGTGAGGGAGGGCCGGGTGCGCCCATTCTCTCCGGAGATCGCTTCCTTGATGTAGGTGCCGTGAGCGGAGCGGATCCGCAGCCGCCAATCCTCCCCTTCGGGCACGGCCTCCACGATCTCGATCCAACGCTCCCGCTGGAGGTCCGCGCGCCGATGCGCCACCCGGCTCGGGGTGTTCTGGAGCACCGTGATGCGGCCACGGTCGATCAGGGCCTGGAAGGCGGTGGCCAAGTCCCGATCGGTATCCTGGAAGCGCACCAAGGCACCGTACTCCTTGGGGCAGCGGGTCTCCTTGATCTCGGCCACCCGTTTGCGGCCACAGTAGCGGAGGTCCAACAGCTCGATCCGGTCATCGGAGCGGCGCTGGATCTCGGCGGCGAGTTCCTCCAGGTCCACCATCGGGCGTTTGACCTTCGACATCTCGAAAACGAAGGGACGACCGTGGCCGAGCATGCGCACGTCCAGGTCCTCGCGGCCGGCGCCGTGGAATTTGTTCCGGCGGGCCTTGAAACGGGGCATCGCCACCCGCGCGATCAGCTCCTGGACCGAATCGCGAGTCAGCTTTCCGAAACCCTCGCAACGGGCGCATCCGCGCCCTTTGCATTCGGGACAGTAGAAGATGGTCTGCGGCAGATCGCGGACCAGTTTGCGGTAGCGTCCTTCGAAGAGAACGCGAACGGGTTCCGGCTTGTCCATGCTCCGGTTCGTGAAGGGGGGCTTGGGGCTGACGGGGACGGGGGCGCGGCTAAGATGCGGCCGTGTGGCCGACCCTCTTCCGAGTCACCCTCTTCGGCAAGGAGTTCGCGCTCGGCTCCTTCGGGGTATTCGTGGCGCTGGGCTTCATCACCGGGGTGATCGTGGCGACTCGGCTCGCCCGCCGTTACGGCGAGGACCCGCGCCGGGATGCGGAACGGTTCCCGGACATCGCGATGTGGATTCTGGTCGGCGTGATCGCCGGCGGCCGCATCGCTTACGTGATCGTCAACTGGCGTTACTTCGCCCGGGAGCCGTGGAAGGTCCCCGCCATCTGGGAAGGCGGCCTGGTCATGTACGGCGGTTTGATTCTAGCCTTCCTGCTGGGTGCCTGGAAGACTCGCCGCCTGGGAATGAACGTCTGGCACGCCGCCGACTGGGGCCTGACGGCCGGTTTCCTCGGCCAGGCGATCGGGAGGCTGGGCTGTTTCAGCGTCGGGGACGACTATGGGCGGCCCACTTCCCTGCCCTGGGGTCTGCGGGTCCCGGATCCGCCTCCGAAGGGTTCCCTGCTGCCCGCCGCCTACGCCGGCCAGACCATCCACCCGACCCAGATCTACATGGGCCTGATGGCCCTGACCCTGTTCCTGATCGGTCTCTTCCTCCTGAAACGGCGCCGCTTCTCCGGTCAGGTGGCTTGCGTGTTGCTGGGCGGCTACGCGATCTTCCGTTTCCTGGTCGAGATCGTCCGCGGAGACGATGCGGCCCGCGGGGGGATCTTCCGCCCCGGGCTCTCCCCCGCCGAAGTCGGCTCCGACCACGCGCGTTTGCTGCTCTCCAGCTCCCAGATGGTCAGCCTGGTGGTGCTGCCCCTTTCCATCCTGCTCTACTTCCGGCTGCGCAAGCGGCAGCCGCTCGCCCCCCCCCCGGCACAGAGCTGAAGGATGTTCCTCGCCGGGCTCGACGAAGCGGGCTACGGCCCCCTGGTCGGCCCCCTGGTGGTGGGATGGTCCCTGTTTCGCGTCCCACGCCCGGATTTCGATCTCTGGGAGGCCCTGGCCGAGGCCGCCCCTCCCCAGCCCCC
>CAYVRL010000469.1:0-2145 GCA_964454065.1 uncultured Planctomycetales bacterium
GCAGGTTCTGGCGGTGCCGCGGCGCGGCGAGTAGCCGCAAGGCGTTCTCGAAACCTTCCCAGCGCAGGGCGGCCAGTTTCGGAGAGAGGTGGGTGAGTTCCGTCGGCCGCCGCAGGAGCAGCGCGAAGGGCCAGCCGATCAAGCGCAGGTCGCCGATGTCGGCGGGGGGCGCCGCAGGCGAGGAGAGCAGGGCGGCGATCGCGGGGTAGCCGATCTCGGCGCGCACCGCGCGCAGGGCCGCGGCGCGCAAGTCCTCCTCCAGCAGGACCGGGTTGGCCACCGGCCGCCACACCCCCTCCTCCCGAGGTCGCGGCTGCACCAGGAGGTATTGAATTCCGGCCGGGCCGCGCCGAAAGGCGAAGACGTGGACTTCATGGCGGAGGCCGAGGTCTCCGAAATCCGCGGGTTCGTAATTCCTTTGCACGATCGTTCTTAGGCGTTCCGACGAAGCCGGTTCCAGGAGTCTTCCCGGCCTCTCCCTCCTAGACTACCCCACGATGGAGCCCTTCGACGCGCTGTGGCGGCGATTCCTGGAGCGCACCGACTACGAGCGCTGCGTCCGGCCCCGCGCCGCGCGTCTCGGTCTGGAATCGGTGCGGGGACTGCTCGCGCGCCTCGGCGACCCGCAGCGCGGGGCCTTCGCGGTCCACCTCGCCGGTTCCAAGGGCAAGGGCAGCACCGCGCATTTCCTGGAGCGGGGCGCTCGCGCCGCGGGACTGCGCACCGGTCTCTACACCTCTCCGCACCTGGAGGACTGGCGGGAACGGATTCGTCTCGACGGCCAGCCGATCTCCGCCGAGGCGGTCGCCCCGGCGCTCCGCGCGGTCCTGGATGCGGCACGCGGCGGGGAGACCTTCTTCGATCTGCTCACCGCCGCCGCTTTCGTCTCCTTCCGCGCCGCCGGTTGTGAGTTCTGGGTGGTGGAGACCGGACTCGGGGGGCGCTTCGACAGCACCAACGTGTTGCTGCCCCGCGCCGCGGTCGTCACCTCGATCGAGCGCGAACACGAGGAAGTCCTGGGTCCCGGCCTGGCCGCGATCGCCGCCGAGAAAGCCGGCATCCTGAAGGCGGGGGCGCAGGCCTGGTGCGGACCCTTGCGCAGTTCCCAAGCCCGCGCCGTGATCGAAGAGCGCGCGGCGGCGCTGGGTCTGCGGTTGCGACGCGCCGACCCCGCGGCCCCGGTCCGCGCCGACCTGCCCTTCCCGCAAGCGCCGATGCGGGCCAACTTCGCGCTGGCCCGGGCGCTGCTGGCCGGACTCGCGGGCGAGGAGCCTCGCTGTGCCGCCGCCGCCCGGGCGCTGGACGAACTCCCGCCCGCCGAGTTGCGCATTCCCGGTAGGTGGGAAATCCGCACCGCCCCCGGGGGGCAGCCCGTGATCCTGGACATCGCTCACACCGCGGAGAGCTTGGGGGTCTTGCTGCCCGCCTTCCGGGAGGCCTTCCCGGAACGCCACCGGGGGATCCTGCTCGGTTTGCGGGACGACAAGGAACCGGCGTCGCTGGCGGCGGTCCTCGGCCCGCCCGCGCCCGGAGAGTCCTGGTGGACGCTTCCCGCCGGGGATCATCCCCGCTCCGCCGATCCGCGGCGCCTGGCCCCCCATTTCCACGCCCGTCCGTTGGCCCGCCCCGGTTTCCCCGCCGGTCCGGAGTGCTTCCTGGTCACCGGGTCCACGTATCTTGTGGGGGCGCTCCGCCCGCGGACCACCCCCTCTCCGACATGAACGGCCCCTACGACGATCCCGAACTTCGCTACACCTACCGCTGCGAGCTGGTGGATCGGCTGCGCGAGCGGGGTACCCTGCAAGTCGGGCGTTTGCAGCTTCTCCTGCCCACGAGCTTCGGCTTCTGTTGGGGCGTGGATCGGGCCCTGGCCATGGTCCGGGACGCTTGCCGGGAGTACGCGGGGCGGCCCCTGTGGCTGATCGACTCGATCATCCACAATCCCCGCGTCAACGAGGATCTCCGCCGCAGGGGCATCGGTTTCCTGAAGGGACCGCTCGCCACCCCCGGCGCGCGCGAAGGCATCGGCCCCGCCGACGTGGTGCTGGTCCCCGCCTTCTCCGCCGAGGTCGAGGAGCTGGAGTTCCTGGAGTCGCGGGGCGTGGAGATCGTCGATACCACCTGTCCTTGGGTGATCAAACCCCA
>CAYVRL010000470.1:0-2142 GCA_964454065.1 uncultured Planctomycetales bacterium
GGGCCGAGCATCCAGCCGCGGGTCGTCCCGCCGCAAGGTGCCCGGGCCGACCAGGATCGCGTCCCCCAGGGCGCGCAGGCGATGGACCTCGGCGCGGGCGGTGGGTCCGGTGATCCAACGACTTTCGCCCTCCTCGGAGGCGGTCTTCCCGTCCACGCTGGCGGCCCACTTGAGCAGGACCCAGGGCCGTTCGGGATGCTCCAGGGAGGCCAGGAAAGCGCCATTGGCTTCCCGGAGGAGTCGCTCGCCTCCTTCCCTCGCGACCCGGAGTTCCAGCCCCGTGGCCCGCAGCAGATCGCAACCCGCCCCCCGGTGACGAGGATCCGGATCCACCGCTCCGACCAGGAGCTTCCGCACGCCCGCGGCCCGAAGGAGGTCCACGCAGGGAGGACGCTTCTTCCCCCCATCCCGAGCACTGCAAGGCTCCAGCGTCACGACCATCTCGTCCACCACGCCCGGAACGGGCCGGTTCCTCCGTGGATCCCAGGCGCCCGCATCGCGAAGAGCCGCTTCCTCGGCGTGCGGCCCCCCCCAAGCCCGGTGACGGCCCCGGCCGATGACATGGCCATCGGCGAGGGCGAGCGCTCCCACCCGCGGATTGGGTGCCGTCCACAACCACTCGGCTCGAGCGGCCTCGTGCGCGGCCTGGCGCAGCAAATGGAGGTCTCGCTCGCGGCTCACGCCGAAACGATGGGCTCGGGCACGGCCAACAACTCGCGCCCGTTCCAGCCCTCCAATCGCACCGGGAGGAGCCGTCCGGCGGCGAGGCCGGGGGCGTCGGGAAGCAGGGCGTAGTGGCCGTTGTGGATCCGCCCCGTCCACATTCGGGGATCGGCTTCACTGCGGCGCTCGAGGAGGATCCGCGAGGAGCGACCGACCATGGCCCGTGTCCGCGCGGGGGCGAGCTGCCGCTGGAGGTCGAGGAGGCGCCGGTTGCGGCGCCCCTTCTCCACCGCAGGGACGTCGTCGGGAAGCTCGGCGGACACGGTGCCGGGGCGAGGGGAGTACTGGAAGACATAGCTTTGCAGGAAACCGAAGCGTTCCATCGCGGTCTCCGAGGCGCGGAAGTCCTCCTCGCTCTCTCCGGGGAAACCGACGATCCAGTCCGAAACCAATTCCAGGTCGGGCATTCGCTCGCGAAGCAGATCCACCCGGCGGCGATAGAGGTCGAGGGTGTAGCCACGACGCATCCGCTTCAAGACCCGGTCGCTCCCGGATTGCAAGGGCATGGGGAGCAGGCGCAGGAACTGCGGGGAACGGGCCATCGCATCGGCGAGTTCCGTGTCGCAATAGGCGGGGTGGAGGGTGATCAGGCGGAGCCGCGAAAGGCCCTCGACCTCGGCCAGCTCGTCCAGCAAACGACCCAAGCGGGGCCGGGCAGGACCGCGGCCCAGATCGACCCCATAAGCATCGATGGTCTGGCCGAGGAGGCTGATGTCCGTGACACCGGAGGCGGCGAGGGCGCGGCATTCGGCCACGACTTCCTCGAGAGGACGACTCACGACCCGCCCCCGCACGGAGGGCACGATGCAAAAGCTGCAATGCAAGTCGCAGCCGCGCATGACCGCCACCTGGGCGGAATGACCAGCGGAACGACCACTCAGATCCCGGATCGGCGAGTCCACCGGAGAAGGGGCCGGGCCCAGTTCGAGCACCCGCTCCTCGCCCCCGATCACCCGGTCCACCTGACTGGGGAGGGAGGGGAAGTGGCGGGATCCGCAGACGATGTCGACATGGGGTTCCCGAGCGAAGAGTTCCGCGCCCTCGCGTTCGGCCATGCAACCCACCACTCCGATCACGACTCCGGGACGCTCTCGCTTGACCCGTTTCAGCTCCCCGAGGAGGGAATGGACCCGCTCCTCGGCGTGTTCCCGCACCGAGCAGGTGTGGAACAGGACCACGTCCGCGGACTCGGGATCGGCCGCTTCCCGGTACCCACGGCGGAGGAAAGCCGAGCGGATCAACTCCCCGTCGTAGAAGTTCATCTGGCAGCCGTACACCCGCAGGTGGAAGCTGCGCGTGGGGGCCGCCGAGGAGGGAAGGACTTCCGAGGTCAATCGTTGGAGACCGTCCACAAGTCCTCGATCACGCAACCGGGGCCGACCTCGATGTCCTCCTGGTCCAGGTCGATCCCGTATTCCT
>CAYVRL010000471.1:0-2141 GCA_964454065.1 uncultured Planctomycetales bacterium
GTGGATGTCGTCGCCGCGCACGCTCCTTCCGAGCAACACCACGACGTCTCGAGCGGGAAGTTCCACTTCCCGGACCGCATTGCCGCCAACCAGGCTCAAGCGCAGATGGCGATCCGTGGGCATGGGCATGCGCAGGAACTGGTAATTCGCCGCCAAACTGCGCCAGGAGCGGTCATCGGCCCGGTTGACCGCGGACTTGTAGGCGAGGGAGCCGAGCTGGGCCAAAACGTCCGCCAGATCCCCGTGCTCCTTGGCTCGTTTGCGGACCTCGTGGGTGGCGGTCTCCTGAACCACCACTCGGACGGCCTCCCGAAGCATGACCATGGGCAAGCGCCGCTCGTACTCATAGCCCTCGACCAGATCCATGTCGGCGACCAGGGAGCTGCGCTGGACGGGTCCGCTCCCGGCCTGGACTTCCAGCGCCTGGGCAGCGGGACGACCAGACACCAGCTTGGGTAGGGCCACGAAGGCGCGGGAGAGGATGTCTCCGTAGTCGTTGGTGGCCACCCCGAAGATCGCCCGCCACCAGCCATAGGGGATCTCGAACTCCTCCGACTCGATCCGAGGGCCCATTCCGTTCTCGAACACCACGTAAAGAGTGCCGCGGGGAGGATCGCCCCGCTGGATCCTCTTCAATTCGGTGATCACGAATTCGTTCTCGGGAACCATCGCCGCGAGATTGCGGAAATCCACCTCCGCGGGTTCCGCGGCATCGTTCCGAATACGCTTCGTGAGGCCCATGATCAAGGTCGCGTAGGGGTTCACGAAACGGCGATAAGCAGGTGGGTAGGCTTCCGCTCCCCGCAGCCATGGCATGCGTTCCCGCATCGCCGGCGGTGGACTCCCCCCCGCTGCGGGGAGACCGTAGGCACGGGCCTCCTGGTCGGCGTGGGCGCGATCGTCGTCGAAGACCTGGAGGGCCTCCCGCTGACTCTCGTCCACGCGGCGCGCGGAGATCAGTGCATGTTCCAGATCCTGGAGGAACAGGTAGTCGAGGGCCTTGTAGACATTGATCAAGGTCTTCTCGTACAGATAACCACGGTAAGGAAGGGCCTTGGCATTGGTGAGCGCCGCTTCCGCTTCCTCCTGGGCCGATCGGGCGCTGAGCGTTGCCCGCTCCGCGAAGTCCTGGTTCAGGATCGTCTCCGCGTCGAGCAGAGCGGCGGCGCTGTTGGCGTAACGGCCCGCGTCGAAGAGGATCCGGCCGCGTTCCATGTTCCAGAGCACCGTGTCGGTCCCGTAACGGAGGCGACCGGCCTCGGGATCCTTCTCGACCGCCCACTCGTCGGCGTACTCGTGGTCCAGGAGATCCACCGCTCCCTCGAAGTCGCCGCTTTCGTAACGGCCCAGCACCGCACCGGATTCCGCATCGTAGCTCGTGAAGACCCCCCCACAGGCCGGGCAGAAGGCGGCCATGGCCAGGAACACGAAAAGGGAGAGGGAGGGAGGGGCCCGCATGGGAGCATGGTCGAGAGAGGCATCCTATGGGGGAGGTGGGATTCTCGGACATGTCACCACACCCAATGTGTGGCATGCCACTTCCCGGCGGAACGACCCGTGGAAAAATCCGTCAAGCCGGGTCCTCCCGGGCCGCTATTGGCTTGGACCGGCCCTGGCGTCAGGGGGGTGCCAGGCTGGATCCAAAAGGCAACGGAAAGCTGCGTCGAGCAACAGCGTTCTTCCTACCTGCGGATCATTCCACCGCTATCGGGGCGGCACTTCGGTGTCGCCCCTTTTTCTTCGTCCCCACGGGGAGGACAGCAGCCCAGGAAATGGGGCTCAGGAGCCCTGGGCCACCAAGAGCCCCATGCTGGCCGAGAAACCATGGATGTAGGGTTGGCCGCACACGCTGCCGATCTCCCCGGCCGCGAACATGCCCGCGAGCGGCAGTCCAGGGTAGTACTTGCGAATCACCCGCGCGTCGTGGCCCTCCTCGCCGAAGAGCCGTCGTCCGCGACCCGTGCAGGAGAAGAGCAGGGCACCGGCGGTACGGGGATAGAGGCTGCTGGCCAGCGACATCACGCTCTCCCAGTCCCGATGGGCACTGCCCCCATCACGGGCGTAGAAACGAACTTCCAAGCCGTCCTGGACTTGGTCCCCGACCGCCACCGCTCCGGAATCGGGATCGATGCCGGTGACCC
>CAYVRL010000472.1:0-2097 GCA_964454065.1 uncultured Planctomycetales bacterium
GGCCGCGGTCCGTGTCGCCGTCCTGGCTCTGGACGGATCCTTTCACGGAGTTCTGGAGACCGACGAAGAGGGGCGAGTTCCGCTTCCCTTTCATGGCCCCGCGATCGCTTCCTTCCAAGCTCCCGGGCGTTTTGGGGTTCAGGCCTGGCTCCCAGAAGAAAAGGAGGACACCGAGGATTTACTGATCTCCCTCTGGCCCTCGGGGTCCCTCCAAGTCGAGTTCGCGGAAGACGAAGATCATCCGATCTCCGGCATTCGCTGTGTCCTGCTTCCGGACTCGGAGGATCTTCGGAAAGTTGGCTCTCTCGAGGAATCCCTGATGGTCGGGGATCGACTCGAACTTCAAGCGATCCAGGACCTCTTTCTCTGTTCTCAGTTCCTCGAAGGCCTGGAACATGCCGTGGATTCGGACATCCACAACTTTCTCGAGGGACACCACTGGCAGCATTTGCTGGGTCGGCTTCCCTGGCACGGCAAGGTACCGGATCCTCTCGAAACTCCGGCTTGGCCTTTTCAGTGGGCGCCGCTGAGCAATGACTCTGGAAACGTGGTCTGGCTGCGCTTGCCGGCGATGAAGGGGTACCGCTTGCGGGTGCTCTCCCAGGTGGACACGGTGTTGACCCCCCCCAATGAGACCCCGGCCTTCGGGCCTGGGTCCAAGGGTGGGATCGCCGTACGCAGCCAGATCCCCGCCCGAATCACGGGCAGCTTCGAGATCCTTCCAGGAGAGGCCAAGCTCCTCCGTGAGAGCATTCGGAGAAGGGCTCGTGTCCGGGGGAGGGTATTCCGGGGTTTCGATGGTCCGTGGGGGAAAAACGATCAGGTCGCCATGCAAAACATCGTGCTCCACGAGGACAGCGAAGGAAAGCCGGGACTATTGGCTTTCCATGCCGACAAGGAGACGCCCCTCCGGGGCGATGGGTCGTTTTCCCTCGAAACCGTCCCGGGACGAAAATACCTGCGCGCTTTCTGGACCAAGGATCGAAGGGACTTCTACTTCGCCGAAGCGGATTTCACCCTGAACCCGGGTGACGACTTGGACCTCGGTGATTTGACGGCTTCCCCGGGAGAGGTGCTCCACATTCATCCCCGTTTGCAAAACCCCTCGACCGGTGAAGCCTGGCATCCGAGCGATCTGGGCTTCAGTCTTGCGTCGGAACGGGTCTGGATGCGGCTGAAGGAACTTCGCAATATGGGCGTAATCGAAGGACACGGAAGCAATTTATTCCTCAAGTCGGAGGGAATTCAGGATCTTCGCATTCACGGCCTCCGCGCCGGCTCCTGGGCTCTTCATTATTTCACCTATTCGGATTCCTCGACGCCCGGTTCCCGGTCCTATCGGATCGCCTCTCCTCCGGATCGGATTCCTTTCACCCTCCCCAAGGATTCCGTTCTCGAAGTCCCGCTGGAGATGTCCCTCTTACGACGACTTCTCGTGCGCGTGAAGTGGAAAAATGGGGAACCCGAGGGATCTTGCGCGTTTTACTTGATCCCCAAGCAACCCGAGCCGACGCTCGTCTTTTCAGGAACCGCCGTTCATGGACGCTCCACGCCCGAAGGAACCCTGGAACAAAGCCTGTGGGTTGCACCCGGCGACTATCGTTTGGTCGCGGGTTCGTTCTACGAACCCCAAGACCCCCCGTCCTCCGCCCTTCCCTCGCCCGTGATCCCCTACGCATCCGAACTCGTTCATCTCGAAGCCAAGGATCCACCCACGATCGAGGTGGAACTCGGGGAGGGCGCGGCGCTTCACGGCTACCTTCGTGACCAGGCCGGGCAGGCGGTGTCGGATCGGATCTGCAGCTTGCTGCCCGAGGGCTGGGATTTCGTGAACCGGGGGCAAGGACCCTACCAAGCCCGCACGGGGACCAACGGCGAATTCCTCTTTCGCGGCCTGCCGCCGCACACCAGCATGTACCTTCGCAGCTTCAGCATGCTTCCCGAAGATTCCCAGATCGTCACGACCGGAGATCCAGGCAGTACGACGGAAACCCTCTTGACGGAACTGGAACGGTAGGTCGAGAAGCGCCCGTCTGCGATACTGGCGGGCATGGCGGAGATCCGGCTGGAGCAGGTGTGCAAGGTCTACCCCGACGG
>CAYVRL010000473.1:0-2096 GCA_964454065.1 uncultured Planctomycetales bacterium
GCGGGAGGTTACGCCTGGGGCCGGGAATCAGGTCCACCCAGGGGGGCCAGATTCGGGTTTCCTTGACCTCCCGCCCCGGCGCAGCGACAATACGGACGGCATTCGGGGCGTGGCTCAGCTTGGCTAGAGCGCTGCGTTCGGGACGCAGAGGTCGGAGGTTCAAATCCTCTCGCCCCGACCACGTCTCCCCGCCGAAGCGGTTCCCTTTCGTCGATGGGGTGTGTCGTGCACTCCTCTCTGGCGGTACGAAACCCCGGCAAACGAGGAGATCGCCATCCCGTAGGTCTCTCGATCTCCGCCTTTCCAAGCGGTCCGATCGGGTCGCCCGACCTATTCCTCCACGGAGACCATCCCGTGAGTGACAACAACCGTCATGGAGCGGGCGAAGGCGGCGGAAGCCGTCCTCGCCGCCGCCGTCGGCGCCGCCGACGTCCCATCCTCTCGGAGCCCCAGGCCCTCGAGACCTCCACCGTTCCGGAAATCCAGCCTCCGGTAGCCGGTCGGGGGCCCCGCCCCGCTTCCCCGCGACCTCCGGTCCCGCAGGATCTGGAGGTCCGCGGCATCCTGGAAGTGGCCAAGGGAGGCTTGGGTTTCCTTCGCGATCCTGCTCGCAATCTGGAGGACCGCCGTGGGGATCCGGTGCTTCCCCCGGAGATGATTCGTCGCTTCGGGCTCAAGCCGGGGAGCGAGCTGGTGGCTCGAGTCCGCCCTGGTACCGGTCGGCAGGAGGCCCGGGTGCGGTTCGTCGAGACGGTCGATGGACTCTCGATGCCGGAACATCGCCGCCGCCGTCCCTTCCGCAAGCTCACCGTCATCGATCCCGATTTCCATTACGAACTCGGTGGCTTCGACCAGGAGGGGCAGATCTCGATGCGCATCCTGGATGTGCTCTGCCCCCTGGGGCGGGGGCAGCGGGCGCTCCTGGTGGCGCCCCCGCGATCGGGCAAGACCATGCTGATGCAGCAGGTCGCGCGGGCCATGGAGGCGCTCTATCCGGATGTTCATCTGATCGTTCTCCTGGTGGACGAACGCCCCGAGGAGGCCACGTACTGGCGGCGCAACGTCCACGAGGGGGAAGTCTTCGTCAGCACGCTGGACGAGACCCCGCGGCACCACGTTCGTCTCGCGGAGCTGGTCCAAGCCCGCGCCGAGCGCTTGGTGGAAGCCGGAAAGGAGGTCATGATCCTGCTGGATTCGATCACCCGATTGGCGCGCGCCTACAACCACGTGATCGGCAACAGTGGGAAGACCATGTCGGGAGGCCTGGACGCCCGGACCATGGCGCGGCCCAAGGTTTTCTTCGGCGCCGCTCGGAACACCGAGAACGCGGGTTCGCTGACCATCCTCGCCACGACCCTGGTGGACACCGGATCGCGCATGGATCAGGTGATCTTCGAGGAATTCAAGGGTACCGGGAACATGGAACTGGTCCTCGACCGTCGCCTCGCGGACCGACGCATCTTCCCCGCGATCGCGGTGGACCGCAGCGGCACGCGGAAAGAAGAAAAGCTGATCTCCCGTTCCACGTTGCGTAAGATCGGCATTCTGCGACGGGTACTCTCGCGAATGCGTCCCCTCGAGGCCATGGAACTGCTGATCAACCGCCTCGCCCAGTTCCCGTCGAACCGTGACTTCCTGAACGCGTTCTCCCTGGATGATGTCGAATGAGGCCGTGGTCGAGCTGCGCGGCCTGGAGAAGGCCTACGGCCCGGTTCAGGCCCTCCGTGGTTTCGATCTCCATGTTCCCACCGGACAGGTGGTCGGGGTACTCGGACCCAACGGGGCGGGCAAGACCACCGCGCTGAAGATCCTGACCGGTTCCTTGGCGGCCGACCGTGGCACGGCTCGGATCGCAGGACACGACGTCGAGGAAGAACCCCTGGGGGCCAGGGCCGCGCTCGGCTACTTGCCGGAGAACAATCCCTTGTATTGCGAGCTGACGGTGGCCGCTTTCTTGCGCTGGGCAGCGGGCGCTCGCGGTCTACGGGGAGCTGCGGCCCGCGCCGCGGAGGACCGCGTGGTGGCGAGTACGGGACTCGAGGCGGTCTGGAATCGTCCTCTCGGGGAATGCTCCAAGGGTTTCCGCCAGCGCGTGG